>CAYXLV010000017.1:0-14110 GCA_964465995.1 uncultured Coxiellaceae bacterium
GTCCGACACGGACAGTTGCTATTGCTAGCATACTGATTATGTTAAATTTTTTTTTAACTGTCCGTGGTTGACTCTCTTAATAAAAAAAAGGGGGGTGACTTGCGTCACCCCCCGGCTTTGGCGTTCCCTACCAAAAAGTCCTATCCCTAGTCTTTTCTCATTCCTTGAGAAAACTGTTTTAGTTCCTTTAACTAATTCCTTATAAGTGCCTTATCCTTTAAACACATTCTAGGCTTTCCTTAAATGTGGGTTAACTTTACCACGGAAGCTTGTGATGGCAAGGGATAAACAAATAACAGTTTGCGTATGAATTGGACAAAATAAGGTCGGTTAACCCTGTTTTTTGTTATTTATCAAAAAGTTAATAATTATAGTTAAGTCTTTACATGTATAATATCACCTAGCATTTATTTCTAATTACCTACAATCGGTTGAGATATATCTCACAACGATCCCACGGTGGTGAGAACAAAAAATAGCACAAGATGTAGTGGTTAAAATATGACATCACCACCATATAGGTTATTTTTTAGCCAGACCCTGGCAAACAACGCCCCCAAAAAGCAGTAATTTTTAGCAGAAGTTGTTACAATCGACCCGCCCAAGAAACACCCCAACAAGGAGTTACCAATGCATAGCAGTACTTATGAATACCACGATGGTGATACCACGCTTGAAGCATATTTAGCTTATGATCAACAAACCCAAGCAAAACGTCCTGCAGTATTGATCGGCCATGCCTGGGCTGGCCGAGACGAGTTTGTTAACCAAAAAGCTGAGCTATTAGCAAAGCTTGGGCTGGTAGGGTTTGCTTGGGATATCTATGGTAAAGGCAAGCTTGGCAACAATAATGATGAAAACGCCGCCCTGATGCAGCCTTTTATGGAAGACCGCCAACTACTATTGCAGCGCATGCACGCCGCCTTAAACGCACTAAAAAAAATTGATGTTGTCGACAGCAATAAAATCGCCGCTATTGGATTTTGTTTTGGCGGATTGTGCGTACTAGATCTTGCACGTAGTGGGGCTGATATAAAAGGCGTTGTCAGTTTTCATGGCCTGCTAATGCCACCCAATCAACCTACCACCGACAAACCGATTAAAGCCAAAGTCCTCACGCTGCATGGCTATGATGATCCGATGGCAACTCCCGAACAAGCTGCACAATTTCAACAAGAAATGACACAGCGTCATGCCGATTGGCAAATGCACTCTTATGGCAACACCATGCATGCTTTCACCAATCCCAATGCCAACGATCCAGATTTTGGCACGGTGTACAACAAAATAGCTGATAACCGCTCTTGGCAAGCCATGCTGGATTTTTTTGGAGAATTATTTAACCCATAGAGTTATTTTTTATGCCAAGGCTGCTTATAACCACGAACCTGGCAGTTTTTATCAAAGCCTTCAGCTCGCTTAATCGTCCAAACCCGATTACCGGTTTTATGCGCATGCTCTTGGCTTTTATAGTCCAAACAAATCACCATTTTTGGCCGACTCAACGTCGTCAAACCATTCGGACTGGTTACCCACTTTCCACCTGAAGTGGCGACCAATAAACTTGAAGCAACGCGTTTTTTAGAACCTGGGGGAATAACATAGAAGGGATAGTAAAAGATTTTCCATTGACCAGCTGGGATTTTCGTTGAAGGGGCAAATCCACCTTTGTGGATATAAACGGTGGCGCTTGTATCGTTAACCACTCTAACGCGATTAATATCAGCTAATGTGGTTGACGAAATCACTGCACCGGCAAGAGCCGCACAGCCTGCGAACCATAAACGTTTCTGCATAATAAATCTCCTTGTTATGCCAGTCCGCTTAGCAACAGATGCTGCTAAAGCCGGACGAGTATCCTTACTATAGAAGATTTTATAAACCGTCTGCCATGTTGGTCAATCTATCCACTAACCGAATTTATTGACATGCACCTGATAGGCTTTATGAATTTTATTAGTTATTAAATGCAACTGACGACAATTAGTCTGACGTTCATTGATTTTAGAGACAGCTTGAATCTCTCGCAGCGAATTACAAACAAACACCTCATCAGCAGCCTGTAATTGCTTAAAGCTAATATTCTGCTCCTTACAAACCACCCCAAGCTTACCCGCAATTTGGATAATCCATTGTCGAGTAATCCCCGGCAAACAGCCAACCGAGCAGGGCGGCGTGAACAAGACATCATTTTCTACGATAAAAATATTGCCAATCGTAGTACCCACCACCTGCGATCGAGTATTAAGAAAAATGGCGTCATCATAACCCTTAGCTTTTGCCTGCCTGGCAGCAACAATAGCCTCCAGATAATTCAATGTCTTAAAAGCACGCAATGGCGAACACTCATTAATAGGAAAATCTGCCACACACAATGTCAGCGTGCCACCAAAACTTGGCAAAGGTGACACCGTGATCAAAACCGTTGGCTGTACATCATTCGCCGGCACCAAACCGCGCACACCTGAACCACGTGACACAGTAATACGCACACAACTATCCTGCTGCTTCCTCTGATTCTCAATCAAAAGCCTCTTAATGATGGCCGCCACTTCACATACATCAAGATCAAGCGTAATACCTAAAAACTGCAGCGCACCCAACAACCGCTGCCAATGCTCATTAAGAGCAAAAACCTGTCCTTTATAGCATCGCAATGTCTCAAAAGCCCCATCACCCAACAACCAACCTCGATCATCCGTTGCAATACCGGCCGCCGACTGCGATAAAAATTGTCCATTTAGATATAACATCGCCACTTTACTGATAGTTAAACCGACAAAATCCTAACAAAAAAAACTCTCGCCAACCTCCTTTTTAGCGAGAGCATAAAACCTTTCTTAAAAAAGGTTATTATTTTGTACAATGCAATTGTTTTGCAAACCCAGATCTACCACTAATAAAAGTAGTGATATGCATTGGCGGCGTTTTCACTTTTTGCCCTTTCCTTACCAACGTTAAGCTCACTGATCGCGGACTATCAATGGTTGCAAAAGAACCCGGCAAACATCTTACATTGGTGATTGTCCATTGTTGAATCACCCCCCTTTTAGCATAGCCTTTTACATAAACACCTACCGTGTTGTATTTTAGATTGACCAAATTAAATGAACTGGGTGGAGCCAGTAACTTCAAGAATGCACCATCCCCTTTATGCTTAATCGTTCCCACTAATACGGAATCAGCCATTGCAGCAGTTGACATTAAACCAATACAAGCCGCTGCAATTAGCGAAATAAACGTTTTCATAATATCACCTCACAAAGGTTAAAAAGTGTTAACAAAAAACCCTTAGAGGCAAGTATAGTAGAGAGATATTTTATTGCCTTTTAGTGATAATTTGATATGTATAAGATTAAATCCCTTATAAACCGACGCTTAGCCAAGTCTATTTTTTCACCTCTGATAAACCCCAAGCCCAGTCTAATCAATATAAAAAATCCATCATACACACCCATCTCAAAATACTGATATGTCGAAAAGCACAAACTGTCCTCAAAAATTTTGATATTCAATTGTTTGGCGTTGCACCTCATTTCAAAAATCAGTATACTCGCCGCCAATATCCGTTGTAGTACGGGAGTAAATAGTGCGTGAAAGCATCCGATCAAACATTCAACGCTTAACCTGGCTACAATTGTTGGTAGCTTGCGTTATTGCCATTGCCTGGGCATTCAGCAGCCTAAGAGATGCGACTTCCGCATTACTTGGCGGTTTAGCCTGCATTGGCCCCACTCTTTTTTTTGCTCGTCGCTTCTTCGCACAAATCAATAAAGACCCTCGTGATATTATCCGTTCCTTTTATTTTGGTGAATTATTAAAAATGTTTCTCAGCATCGCACTACTGATACTTATATATAAAGGTCTACATACCGCCATCTTACCACTCGTCTCAGGCTTCGCCGGCGCACAGTTTGGCTTATGGTTAGCGCCGATGTTTGGAATGACTAATGTAAAAGCGGGGCAGTCATGAGTAACGGTGCCACAATGACCTCATCAGAATATATCCGTCATCACTTATTGCACTTGCAGCTTAACCTACACACCTGGAAACTTGGCCCAAGCAATGGCTTTTGGGTCCTTAATATTGATACCTTGATCGTATCCACCGCACTTGGCATTTTATTTCTAGCCTTTTTCTACTCAATTGCGCGTAAAGTACAAGCAGGTGTCCCTAGCAAAACTCAGAATCTTTTAGAGAGCGCCGTTGAATCAATTGATGGCTTGGTGAAAGAATCATTTCATACCGAAAACAAACTGATTGGGCCATTAGCGATTACCATTTTCGTTTGGGTATTCTTAATGAACTTTATGGATCTTGTCCCCGTGGATCTGCTCCCCAAACTCTTTTCATTTGTGGGATTTCATCACTTTAAGTCCGTTCCAACGGCCGATCCAACCCTCACATTTGCACTGTCTTTATCCGTTTTTGCCATCACCATTTACTACAACTTCAAATTCAAAGGTAAATACCTTTTTACTGAAATCTTCTCAAAACCTTTTGGTTGGTACTTATTTCCAATTAATTTTATCTTCCGCATCTTAGAAGAAGTCGTTAAACCCATGTCATTATCACTGCGACTTTTCGGCAACATGTTTGCTGGAGAAATGGTTTTTATTTTAATCGCCGTATTCCCCTGGTGGATCCAATGGGTCCCAGGCTGGTTGTGGTCCGTGTTTCACATTTTGGTGATCAGCATCCAGGCATTTATTTTTATGATGTTAACAGTAGTGTACTTAAGCTTAGCGGCCGAAAAACACTAGGCAAAAAATCAAAGAGTATAGAAACCAACATTCAACACCGTGAGTGTTGGCTTCTGGATTCTGAATTCTTTATCTCGATCGATAAAGAAACTGATTTCAGAGCAAATAACTGTTTAATGACTAACGGAGAAAACTATGGAACTTGCAAAACTGATTGCTAGCATTCAAGGGCTATCATCTATTGCTGCTGCTTTATTAATTGGTTTACCGGCACTTGGCACCGCGGTTGGCTTTGGTTTGCTCGGCGGTAAATTCTTAGAAGGTGTTGCGCGCCAACCTGAATTAAAAGGTATGTTAATGGTTAACATGTTTATCGTTGCCGGTTTAGTGGACGCTTTTGCTGCAATCTCGATTGCCATGGGCTTTTTAGTAATGTTTGCTAATCCGTTTTTAACGCAAGTAATGACTCACGCTGCGAAGGCACTCGGGTCGTAAGAGGTATCCGCGATGGACATAAATGCAACTCTATTCGGGCAAATAATCACATTTTCTTTATTTGTATGGTTTACCATGAAATTCGTGTGGCCACCGGTCTCACGCATTATGGAAGATCGTCGTAAAAAAATTGCTGACGGTTTGGCCGCTGCTGAACAAGGCAAAAAAGAACTAGAGCTTGCACATATCAGAGCAAAAGAGCAGCTCACCGAAGCAAAAGCCGAAGCTGCTCGCATCATTGAACAAGCTAACCAACGCGCCAACCACATCATCGAAGACTCAAAGCAGCAAGCTCGAGTTGAAGGTGACCGCTTATTGCAACTCGCGAAAGGCGAAATCGAACAAGAATACAACATGACGAAACAGCAATTAATGTCACATGTTTCAGACCTAGCGGTTGCGGGTGCTGAAATTATTTTACGTCGTGAAATCGATCGTGGTGGTAATGATCGCTTGGTTGATGAACTGGTCAGAGAGATTTAATCGATGGCTGAGTATTTAACAGTAGCACGCCCCTATGCCAAAGCGCTGTATGCACAAGCATCGAGTCATAATACTGTCGATGCTTGGTTAAACATACTCTATATATTAGGCCTGGTAGCAGACAATAAAAATATCCAGCATATGGTCGCCGACCCAACCGTCTCCAGCCAGCGCATTATTGATATGTTGCATACCCTTTGCCAAGAAGTCAGCCCCAGTCATCTCACCAGCATCCAACAACCACTCGCTAATTTTCTAGCACTCTTGTGCCAAGATAAACGTCTTGTGGTCTTGCCGGCCATTTTTGAGCTGTATCAACGGATGGTGGCAGAAAATGCTGGTGTCGTGAATGTTGAAATCACATCAGCTGCCGATCTCGCACCAGAGCAACAAGACAAAATTATGCGTGCACTAGAAAAACGCTTTGCTGCAAAAATTGATGTCACTTACAAACTTGATGAATCTTTAATCGGTGGCGTGTTACTGCGCGCGGACAACTGGGTTATGGATGGATCAATCAAAGGCAAATTAGCACGGCTAAAAGAAACCATTTAAATGAGGTAAACCATGACGACTACCCAACAACTAAAAGCATCTGAAATTAGCGATTTAATTAAATCGCGCATTGAAAAATTTGACGTTGAACCCGAAGTTCGCACAGAAGGTACCGTCGTCAACCTAAAAGATGGCATTGTCCGTATCTACGGTTTAGGCGATGTGATGTTTGGTGAAATGATTGAATTTCCAGATAACACGTATGGCTTAGCATTCAACTTAGAACGCGACTCCGTCGGTGCGGTTGTCTTAGGTCCATATGATCATCTACAAGAAGGCATGACCGCGCGTTGTACCGGTCGCATTTTAGAAGTTCCAATCGGTGAAGCATTGCTTGGCCGTGTTGTCGACGCACTCGGTAACCCTATCGATGGCAAAGGCGATATTAATACCGACCTCACTGCCCCCATCGAAAAAATTGCTCCAGGTGTGATCGATCGCCAATCCGTCACCCAACCCTTACAAACTGGCTTAAAGTCTATCGACGCAATGACTCCAGTAGGTCGTGGCCAACGTGAGTTAATCATTGGTGACCGCCAAACCGGTAAAACTGCCATTGCGATCGACACCATCATCAATCAAAAAAATACCGGCGTAAAATGTATTTATGTCGCGATTGGTCAAAAAGCATCGTCCATTGCTGCGGTCGTTAGAAAACTAGAAGAACACGATGCGCTAAAACACACAATCATTGTTGCTGCCAGTGCTTCTGAAGCGGCATCATTGCAATACATTGCGCCTTACTCAGGCTGCTCAATGGGTGAATACTTTCGTGATCGTGGTGAAGACGCATTAATTATTTACGATGACTTAACCAAACAAGCCTGGGCGTATCGTCAAATATCATTATTATTACGCCGCCCACCCGGTCGCGAAGCCTACCCAGGTGATATTTTCTATTTACACTCACGCTTACTAGAACGCGCATCTCGCGTTAGCGCCGAGTATGTTGAAAAATTTACCGACGGCAAAGTTAAAGGTAAAACGGGTTCTTTAACCGCCTTACCTATTATCGAAACCCAAGCCGGTGACGTATCAGCTTTCGTTCCCACTAACGTTATTTCGATTACCGATGGTCAGATTTATTTAGACGTGGGTCTGTTCAATACCGGTATTCGCCCTGCGATCAACGCTGGTCTTTCTGTTTCTCGTGTTGGTGGTGCCGCACAAACGAAATTAATTAAAAAGCTGAGTGGTACTTTGCGTATTTCATTAGCGCAATATCGCGAACTGGAAGCATTCTCACAATTTGCATCCGACCTTGATGAAACCACGCGTAAACAATTGGAACGCGGGCAACGCATTATGGAACTGCTCAAACAACCACAATACGCCCCCATGAGCGTTGCAGAAATGGGTATCGTTTGGTTTGTTGCAGACAAAGGTTATTTAGACGACGTTGAATTAACTAAAATCAGTGATTTTGAAAAAGCCTTCTTAAGCTGGATGCGCGATCAACATCAAGATTTTCTTGATAAAACGAATGAAAACCCGGTGATGGGCGATGAAGTAGCCGAGCAAATGCAAAAGTTGGTCGAAGACTTTAAACGCACGCAATCATGGTAATGAATAGGTAGTAGGCATGTCACAAGCACGCGAAATACGCACCAAAATTTCAAGCGTAAAAAACACGCAAAAGATCACCCGCGCGATGGAACTAGTAGCTGCTAGTAAAATGCGTCGCGCTCAAGATCGCATGGCCACCTCACGCCCTTATTCACAAAAAATTCGCAAAGTCATTCGCCACGTTGCCGCCAGCCACAGTGAGTTTCATCACCCGTACTTAGTGCAACGCACCACCATTAAACGCGTCGGCTATATCGTCATCACATCCGATCGTGGTTTATGCGGTGGTTTAAATATCAACTTATTACGTAAGCTGCTCCCAGAAATGCGCGAGCATGAAGCGGCGAATGTCGAAGTGGATTTATGCGTGATTGGCCGCAAAGGTTTGGTTTTTTTCAAACATTTTGGTGGTAATGTTGTCGCCTCAGCAGACCATCTTGGCGATGCGCCTGAAGCGCAAGATTTGGTTGGCGTGGTGAATGTAATGTTAGATCGATTTGATAAAGGCCAACTCGATGCAATCCATATTGCGTATAACGAATTTATCAACACTATGAAACAACAACCCACCATCCGCCAGCTTTTACCATTACCGCTACCCGCAGAAGAAGAACAACTATCAGGTCATTGGGATTACATTTACGAACCAGATACCGCTCGTGATTTATTAACCATGTTATTAAAACGTTATATTGAATCACAAGTTTATCAAGCAGTGGTTGAAAACATTGCTTGTTTTCAAGCGGCACAAATGGTTGCCATGAAAAGTGCAACCGACAATGCCGGACAATTAATTGATGAATTGCAATTAATTTATAACAAAGCTCGCCAAGCCAGCATCACACGTGAAATTGCTGAAATTGTGGGTGGCGCTGAGGCAATCAGTTAAACATTTTAAATTTACGAGGAACCAGCCATGGGTCAAATTACACAAGTTATCGGTGCAGTCGTTGATGTCGAGTTTCCACGCGATAATGTCCCTCGCGTTTATGATGCGTTATACATCGACGAACACCAACTCACACTGGAAGTCCAACAACAAATGGGCGACGGTGTGGTGCGCACCATTGCCATGGGTGGTACAGAAGGTTTAAAACGCGGCACCGCGGTCACCAATACGGGTAAGCCGATCGAAGTGCCAGTGGGTAAAGAAACCCTGGGTCGCATTATGAATGTGTTGGGTAAACCCATCGATGAAGCGGGTCCAATCAAAACTGAAGCACGCATGCCTATTCACCGCGCTGCGCCGCCTTTTACCGATCAGTCGGGTAGTGCAGAAGTTTTAGAAACCGGTATTAAAGTCATCGACTTGCTTTGCCCTCCGGCTAAAGGTGGTAAGGTCGGCTTATTCGGTGGTGCCGGTGTTGGTAAAACCGTTAACATGCTTGAGCTGATTCGTAACATTGCAGTTGAG
Organism: uncultured Coxiellaceae bacterium; assembly: GCA_964465995.1. Taxonomy (GTDB): domain Bacteria; phylum Pseudomonadota; class Gammaproteobacteria; order Coxiellales; family Coxiellaceae; genus CAYXLV01. Next base: position 9,218 of record CAYXLV010000017.1, read on the forward strand.
CACAGCGGTTACTCCGTATTTGCGGGTGTGGGTGAACGAACTCGCGAAGGTAACGACTTCTATCATGAAATGAAAGAATCCAATGTCTTAGATAAAGTATCGCTGGTTTATGGCCAAATGAATGAGCCACCTGGCAACCGTTTACGTGTTGCATTAACGGGCTTAACGGTTGCCGAAAGCTTCCGCGATGATGGCCGTGACGTTTTATTATTTATCGATAATATTTACCGTTACACTTTGGCGGGTGTTGAAGTATCCGCACTGCTTGGTCGTATGCCTTCAGCAGTGGGTTATCAACCAACCTTGGCTGAAGAAATGGGTAATCTGCAAGAACGGATTACCTCCACCAAAACCGGTTCGATTACATCCATCCAAGCCGTTTATGTACCGGCGGATGACTTAACCGATCCGTCTCCTGCAACCACTTTCGCGCACTTGGATGCCACCATCGTATTATCACGTCAAATTGCTGAGCTAGGTATTTATCCAGCGATTGATCCGCTTGATTCTACTAGCCGTCAATTAGATCCATTAATTATCGGTGAAGAGCATTATCGCGTTGCGCGTCGCGTGCAAGAAACGCTACAGCGTTATAAAGAATTAAAAGACATCATCGCCATTTTAGGTATGGATGAGCTATCTGAAGAAGACAAAAAAGTGGTGCGTCGCGCTCGTAAGATTCAGCGCTTTTTATCGCAACCGTTTTTCGTCGCTGAAATTTTTACGGGGCAGCCCGGTAAATACGTCAGTCTTAAAGACACCATCCGTGGCTTTAAAGGCATTGTTGAAGGTGAATACGATGATTTACCAGAACAAGCTTTTTACATGGTCGGTGGTATTGATGAAGCAATCGAAAAAGCGAAATCACTATGACAGAAACCGTAACCACCATGGCTCTTGATATTGTTAGCACTGAAACGGCGCTATTTTCAGGCCCGGTGCGCTTTATCTCGGTGACAGGCACGTTAGGTGAACTGGGTATCAGCCCAGGACACACGGCATTATTGACCTCATTAAAACCGGGCCAAATTAATGCCGTCTTGGCTGACGGTAAAGAAGAAGTCTTCTATATACAAGGCGGTGTGTTAGAAGTGCAGCCGGATGTGGTCACCGTATTGGCTGATACTGCGGTACGTGCAACCGACTTAGATGAAGCCGCGGCTAGCGCTGCCAAAGAGCATGCTGAAAAAACCATCGAAAAACAAAAAGCCGGATTGGAATATTCCAAGGCATTAACCGAGCTCGCCGAAGCCGTCGCCCAGCTACGAGCTATTCGCACCTTGCGCGATCGTTCTGGACGAAAATAGGACCGGCAACTGAAATAAAGGAGTATCCACATGGGATTACGTATCGTTATTCTTGCCGCCGGCAAAGGTAAACGCATGGCCTCGGCCACACCGAAAGTGTTGCATCGCTTAGGTGGCGTTCCTTTATTAGAGCGAGTGATTAATACGGCCCAACTCCTCAGTCCTGAAGCTGTCTACGTTATCCATGGCAACGGTGGCACTACCGTGCAAGATGAACTCAGTCACTTACCCGTCACTTGGATTCAACAAGAAAAACAATTAGGCACTGGGCATGCAGTGATGCAAGCCTTACCGCATTGTGAAGATGACGATCAAATTCTAATTCTCTACGGCGATGTGCCATTAATTTCTGCGCAAACCTTACAAAAATTATTAACCGATACACCGCATAATGGCCTAGGACTTATTGTGGCTGAATTGCCTAACCCAACCGGCTTTGGCCGTATTATTCGTAATGAGATGGGCAATATCACGGCAATTATCGAACACCAAGACGCTAGTCCTAAGCAGTTAGAAATCAAAGAAATCAATACGGGTATTTTGACCGCCAGTGCCAAGCATATGAAATCTTGGTTACCACGTGTTGAAAATCATAACCACCAACAAGAATATTATTTAACCGATGTCGTCGCTTTAGCCGTTGATGATGGCTATCCGGTTGGTGGTGTCTTAGCGCATTGCAATGAAGAAGTGCAGGGTGTTAATGATCGTTGGCAGCTAACCAATTTAGAACGCCATTACCAATTGTCACTGGCTCACCAATTAGCGCTCTCGGGTGCCACGATTATGGATCCAGCTCGACTGGATATTCGTGGTGACCTCACCATCGGCACTGATGTGTTTATTGATGTCAATGTAGTGATGGAAGGCACAATTAAAATGGGATCCAATTGTACGATTGGTCCAAACGTTGTGCTAAAAGATGTTGAGCTAGGTGATCATGTTGAAATTCAAGCCAACACGATCGTCGAAGGGGCACGTATTGCTAGCCATGCCAGTGTCGGACCTTTTGCAAGAATTCGACCCGACAGTGTTATTGCGGCGGGGGCGAAAGTTGGCAACTTTGTCGAAATGAAAAAATCCAGCTTAGGCGAAGGCAGTAAAGCATCTCATTTAACCTATCTTGGTGATGCTTGCATTGGCAAAAACGTTAATATTGGTGCCGGCACTATTACTTGTAACTATGATGGTGTGCATAAACATCAAACGGTGATTGAAGATAATGTATTTATTGGTTCGAACACGTCGTTGGTTGCGCCTGTTAAAGTCGGCGCAGATGCCACTATCGGTGCCGGTTCTACCGTCACTCAAGAAGCACCACCGGATATGCTGACATTATCTAGAGCAAAGCAAAAAAGTGTGCCGGGTTGGCAAAGCCCGAAGAAAAAAAATGGTGAGTCGTATACGCATCCTGCCGTCACCGATGAATAATTCTTAATCACTTTATTGCATTTTTGTCACACGTGTTTGAAAAAGCTGACATCATTTATTTACAAGATTTATATATACTTGATTTTTTTTACACCTACCCATATGGAGTTTATTATATGAGAAGCAACGCAAAATCCCCTTCATGGACACATCTTTTTATTTTAGGACTTTATGCTGTTGGTAATGCATTTGCCAAAACCACAGAACCACAACCACCGATAATGGGGTTCACTAAAGTGATCGATGACCAGCGAAACTTGTGCTTTGAAAACAACCTTAATGGTATACATACCACAGGTGGCTGGAAGTATTTCACCAAGTTCCAAGAGCAGGGAAGTAATAATATTATTGAACTTAACATTGCAGATTATTTCGTCAAGATTGGTTGCATGTCTGACCAAGATCCTAATCTTACCCAAGAAAAACTCAACGAATGCCATAAATCTCCAGAAACCGTACAATATTTTCCAAAGGCAGAACAAGAAGCTAGCTGTTCTGTACCCAGTGATCCAATAACACTTTTTGCCCCAATACCGCAGGATAAAGTAGAAGAAGAGTGTGCAGAAGTATTCAAACACTTTCGCTAAGTCACAGCTATGGCACGTAATAATAAGGATTCGGTAACTTATATTGCATGTCTGCATACCCACCGCGCAAATCACTCTGCTGGTCGCCGATATTTAAAATAATATCGTAACCTTGTTGAGTGATTTGGCGGCGAGTTGCGCTTTTATAAGGCGCCGCTGAAGCTTGGTGGTAATCGGCCGGGCGCATGTAAAGTGCCTGGTATTTTCCATAACCTTGTTGCTTTAAGTTCTTGACTGTTTGATCACGCCAATTTTCTGAACGTCCTGTCACAAAAAAAACGGCCACTTGATGAGTGGTTGCAAAGTTATATAGCGCTTTAGTGTAAGGTATCGCAAGTGCATTGGCTTTATTCATCATGGTTTGCCAATTTTTATTGGTATTACAAAACTGTATTTTTTTTAAATTTTGATAGTTAGACAAACTGGTTTCATCGATATCTAAAACGATCGCTAATTTTTTAGGATGAAGTGCTCGCTGGTTTTGTTCAATCCGAAATTTTAAATAGGTCATTGCCTCTTTAATTTTTTTGGAGATCTCCTGATAGTATTGTCCCGTATCGTGATATTGAATTAATTTTTGTTTATAGAGCTCTAAGTTGAGCGGTTCTGCTTGCGCAATATTTTGAAAACAAAATAGACAAAGACAAAAAAGCAAGCCTTGCAACATGCGATTAACCAAGTCTTCTTCTCCATACCAAACATGTGATGGTATTATGCGAAAAAGCAATGCTAATTGCTACCAAAAAACAGCGTCGACAGGTCAATCTATGCGCATACCCAGAATTTATCATGCTGGTCCCTTATCAGTTGGTCACACCGTAACACTGAGCCAATCCGCCAGCCAACATGTGTTGCGTGTTTTGCGCACAAAGATCAGCAGTCAGTTAATTTTGTTTAATGGTGACGGTGATGAATTTATTGCCACTCTTATGGCTATTGAAAAAAATCTTGGTGTGGTGATGATTGAATCAAAAGTCACACGCCATGTTGAATCACCGTTGCATATTCATTTAGGGCAAGGTATTTCTCGCGGTGAGCGCATGGATTTTACCATTCAAAAAGCGGTTGAAATTGGTGTTGGCAGTATCACCCCTCTGTTCACCGAACGTTGCGAAGTCAAGTTACGCGGCGATCGTTTAACCAAAAAAACTCAACATTGGCAAAACATTGTGATTCATGCCTGCGAACAATCTGGCCGCAACATTATTCCAACCATTCACACCCCACAACCGCTGTCAGATTGGCTGGCACAATGCAGCGGCCTAAGTTTAGTTGGCGACCCAGAAGCCAGCACCACACTTTGCAAAAACACCGATACCATCGAACACGTCAATTTATTAATTGGCCCAGAAGGTGGCCTTTCCCCCGACGAAATCCATTTAGCAAAACAATGCCACTTCCAAGGCCTCTCACTCGGCCCAAGAGTTTTACGCACTGAAACCGCTGCATTAGTCGCCATGACATTATTACAACGCGAGTGGGGCGATTACTAAACAACCCCGTCACCCCATCACCTAATCATTACCCACAAGTCTTATTTTTACTGCCAAAACCATATCATGCATAAA
>CAYXLV010000018.1:0-13638 GCA_964465995.1 uncultured Coxiellaceae bacterium
GTTAAGCTAATTGCAAGTAAATTTAGCAGCAAAAAAGTATTAAAGTGACTCAATTTGCTCGTAGTGCTCCTGCAACTTTTTCAAGGTGCTTTCTGATTGCTCTAATCGTTGTCGCTCTTTAGCAACAATCTCGGGTGGCGCCTTCTTGACATAGTTAGGATTGTTCAGCTTATGCATGAACTTTTCTTGTTCTTTTTTAATTTTGCTGATTTCTTTATCAAGTCGGCTCATCTCAACTTCTTTATTAATCAGTCCAGCCAACGGAATATAGACCTCCAGTTGATTAACCACATCTGTTGCACACGTTCCTAGCACATTTTTATCATTTTCCCATTTCACGACTTGCGCGCGAGCTAACACCTTAATATAAGATTCACACTGCTTAGCACACTGCTGATCTTGCTCTGTACCTTTGCTAAAAATAACACTGATATTTTGCGATGGGTTGATACCTGTTTCACTACGAATATTGCGAATACTGCCAATAATCGCTTTTAGCCATTCAATATCCGCTTGCGCTTTAGCATGAACTTCAGCTTGATCATAAGCAGGAAATTGCTGCAACATAATCGACTCACCTTGAATACCTAACATCGGCGCTGCCGTTTGCCAAATTTCCTCAGTGATATAGGGCATAACAGGATGTAACAACCGCAGTAAAGTTTCCAGCACTGCAACTAACGTATTACGCGTACCACGCAATTGCTCCGCACTGGCTGATGGATTATTCAAAACACACTTTGCTAATTCCAAATACCAATCACAATATTCATTCCAAATAAACTCATATAAAGCTTGCGCCAATAAATCAAACCGGTAATTCTCAAAATGCTCATTCACCCGTTTAATAGTCTCTTGTAACGCACTGCGTATCCAAAGGTCGGCCAAACTATATTCCGCATTGTTTTTGCTTAAGTCTTTACCTTCGGTATGCATAAAAACAAAACGCGCCGCATTCCAAATTTTATTACAAAAATTTCGATAACCTTCAATCCGCCCCATATCAAAATTAATATCACGCCCCGTGCTTGCCAACGCGCAAAATGTAAAACGCAACGCATCCGTACCATAAGCAGCAATACCATCCGGAAATTCCTTACGCGTCGCTTTTTCAATTTTGGGCGACATTTTAGGCTGCATTAAACCAGTCGTACGCTTTTCAATCAGCGACTCTAAATCAATACCATCGATTAAATTAATAGGATCAAGAATATTACCTTTCGATTTTGACATCTTTTGGCCTTTACTATCACGAATTAAGCCCGTGATATAAACCGTATGAAATGGAATATTACCCGTCAGTTTTAATCCCATCATCACCATACGCGCGACCCAAAAGAAAATAATATCGAAACCAGTCACTAAAACATCTGTAGGATAAAAAGTCTCAAACTCAGGTGTTTGCTGCGGCCAACCTAGAGAGGCAAATGGCCAAAGTGAGGCAGAAAACCAAGTGTCTAAAACATCTGCATCACGTCGCAACACCACATCATCACCGAGCTGATTGCGTTGCCGCGCATCTGCTTCATCATGCCCAACATAACAATTTTCAGCATCGTCATACCAAACTGGAATACGATGTCCCCACCACAATTGCCGACTAATACACCAATCTTGAATATTCTCAAGCCACTGCAAATACGTCTTCGCCCAATTCCCCGGTACTAACTGAATATCACCCTTCGTCACCGCCGCCATCGCCGGTTCAGCCAATGCTTTCATTTTCATAAACCACTGGTCAGTTAACATCGGCTCAATCACCGCGCCTGAACGTTCACCGCGCGGCACATTCAAATCATGCGGTTCAATTTTTTCAATTAAATTTAAATTTTCAAGATCAGCGACAATAATTTTTCTCGCTTCATAGGTTGATAAACCACGGTATTTATTAGGAACACTAGCATTAAGATGAGCATCTAAAGTGAGAATATTCATCATTGGTAAGTCATGCCGCTTACCCATTTCATAATCATTAAAGTCATGCGCCGGCGTAATCTTCACACAGCCTGTACCAAATTCTTTATCCACCGCGTCATCCGCAATCACCGGTATATCACGATCAGCCAATGGCAAGCGTACAGTCTTACCAATAAACGATTGATAGCGTTCATCGTCTGGATGTACAGCAACTGCGGTATCACCCAACATCGTTTCAGGTCGCGTCGTCGCCACCGTCAACTGTCCACTACCATCACTCAACGGATATTGCATATACCACAAATGCCCTTTTTCCGTTTCAGTGCTCACTTCTAAATCAGAGATAGCGCTTTGCAAATGCGGATCCCAATTCACTAAGCGCTTGCCACGATAAATTAAACCTTCTTCAAATAAACGAATAAACGCTTCACGCGTCGCATAAGAAATGCCTTTATCCATACTAAAACGTTCACGCGACCAATCAATCGAAGCCCCTAAACGCCGAATTTGGCCAGTAATTGTCGAGCCAGATTCTTCTTTCCAATCCCACACTTTGGCAACAAATTGCTCACGCCCTAAATCATGACGACTAATATTTTCTTGCGCCAGCCGTCGCTCCACCACCATCTGCGTCGCAATACCAGCATGATCAGTGCCGCCTTGCCAAAGTGTATTAAATTTACGCATACGATGTTGTCGAATTAGTGCATCAATAAGAGTATGTTGAAAGCCGTGCCCCATGTGCAATCGGCCAGTGACGTTCGGAGGAGGGAGCATAATACAATAAGAGTGGCCATCACCACTTGGTTTCATAAACCCACGTTTTTCCCAAAGTTTTGCCCAGTGTGATTCAATTTGCTGTGGTTGATAAACTTTATCCATGCGGCTTCTCATTATATTTATTGCGCCAGTTTGCGCAATTTGTAATACTCGGTGTGCGCAGAGCGCGCTCAAAATCACATAGGATATCATAAGGATTAAAACATGCTACTGAAATATGCTTGGCGAGCAACCATCGGTTTTATCATATTATTACTAGGTTTAGGCGTTGCTTATTTACTCTTACGAAACAATATTCATCCTGTTATTCCCGGCCAAGTTTATCGAAGCGCACAACTCACACCAACGCGTTTAGCTGAATTAATCAAAGCCAAAAAAATAAAATCCGTGATCAACTTACGTGGAGCAAACCCAGAGCGTCATTGGTATGAAGCAGAACTCGCCACCACTCGTCGCTTAGGCGTACGCTACTACAACGTACGCATGCATGCCTACCGATTACCCAAACCCGCGACATTGCGTAAACTGGTTCTCGTCTTACAAGCCGCACCACGCCCACTGGTCATTCACTGTGAAGGTGGCGCCGACCGAACGGGTTTAGCGTCTGCCGTTGTTTTATTACTTAACAATAAATCTTTTACCAAAGCACGCAGCGAAGTATCTGCTTGGTATTTTGCTTACTCACCCAAAAGTGTCGGCCGCCTAGTCTTACCATTTTATCGACGCTGGTTAAAACAACACGGTTTCCATAGCACCCGCCAACACTTTCTAGAATGGGTTGCCGATGTCAGTTTTCAAAAGAGCCCTGCCAAAGGTTAGTGGAATAAATTTGTGATTATAAGACGATATATTTTTAAAGAAATTTATTACAACGTACTGGCCATCACACTTGTCTTATTAATTATTTTTGTAACCAATCAATTTGTGCATTACTTACGTGATGCCGCGCGCGGTTTAATTACGATGACTGCCGTGATGAAAATCATGTCACTCCAAGTCCCATTACTACTAGGCTATTTAATCCCACTCGGCTTGTACTTAAGTATTTTATTAAGCTTAGGCCGTCTTTATATAGACAATGAAATGACCGTCTTATTCGCCTGCGGTTTTAGCAAAGCAAAACTCATTAGCATCGTCGTTGGCTTTGCCATTCTAGTGATGGCAGTTGTCGCCTGGCTAATGCTTTGGGTTGAGCCGTTGATGGAAAGCTATCAAATGAAAGTGATCCAAAACGCCATCACCTCAGCATCGATTCAAAAAATCGTGCCCAAACGTTTTCAAGCACTACCCAACAACGGTGTCTTTTACGCAGAAAAAGTCGATCGTCATCACCAAAAAATGACAGCTGTCTTTTTAGCTTATCAAGATAAACCCGCACACCCAGGCGAAGCCGCAGCTTGGGATATGACCATTGCCAACAGTGCCAGCATCGCCAAACCGCCTCATTTAAAAGGTCGCTTTATGGTGTTTAAAGATGGCTATCGCTATATTGGTGTACCCGGCCAACGCCAATTTCAAAAAATCCAATACCAACAATATGGCCAACGCCTTGGTAAAGCCAGCATCAAACACCGCACCGACTGGCCGATGAATATCCCAACCATTCCACTCTGGTTTTTAGCAAAACACAACTTAAAAGCCGCTGCTATTTTACAGTGGCGCTTTGCACTACCCATTTCCGTTTTTATTTTTGCACTGATTGCCATCGCCTTAAGCCAAGTACGCCCACGCCAAGGCCGCTATGCTCAAATGATCCCCGCCATTTTAATTTACATGGCATACGCAGATTTATTATTTTTAGGACGCGCCTGGGTGCGCAAAGGTTTTATCAATGCCATGTTTGGCATGTGGTGGATTCACGGTGCGTTTTTAGGCGTAGCATTACTCTTATTATCATTCTATATAGGCTGGAAACGAATCGCTGATGTTTTACGATTAAGGAGACCACATGCGTCTGCTTGATCAACATATTCGTCACACCATCTTGGCCTCAACCGTAATGGTTGTGCTCGTGCTAATTGGCTTAGAAACCTTTATGGAATTTGTGGGCCAACTATCTTTTATCGGCGACGGTCATTTTGGCATCTTGCAAGCCATGTTGTTTGTCCCGATGCAACTGCCAGCAGATGTTTATCAATTATTTCCAATGGCTGGATTGCTCGGTTGCCTTATCGGGCTTGGCCGACTCGCTTCAACTAGTGAACTGATTATTTTCCAATCCGCTGGCGTATCCGTGGCGCGAATCACCTGGTCAGTGATTAAAGCGGCATTATTAATGATTATTGCAATCACACTGCTAGGCGAAATGCTTGGACCCGTTTTACAAAACAAAGGCATGGACTTTCGGGAGCGCGCAATCGGTCACCCCATAAAAAAACATTTATTAAAAGGCATTTGGCTGCATCAAGATAATGCGTTTGTGCATATAGGCAAGGTCAGCTCCGCCAAGCATATTAAAAACATCGTCATTTATCGCTTTAATCAAAACAACCAACTGCAAAGCGCTGAAACTGCCAAAGACGGCTTTCTGCAAGCAGGCCATTGGCAGCTACAAGGCATTGCACGCACTATTTTTCATGATCAATCCGTGCAAGCATTACAGCTCACTAATGATCAGCTCAATATCAATATCAAACCCACCGAACTCGAAAAATCTAAAAAAAGCGCTTATCGTGAAACACTCATTGAATTAGTGCGCAACATCTTTTACCGACAACAAGCCGGACTGGTCACCAGTCAATTTGAACTGGCATTATGGCAGCGCCTACTCAAACCACTCACCACCATTATGATGATTTGCTTAGGCATCCCTTTTATCTTTGGCTCCCTCCGCAGCGCCACCATGGGTTCACGCATTCTAACCGGCATTATCGTTGGTTTTGGATTTTATATGCTGAACCAATTCTTCGGCCCCATCACCATGGTTTACCAATTCCCGCCGTGGCTGGCGGCATTGTTACCAACCTTTGTGGTTGGCGGTGTTTATTTATTAATGATGAGAAAAATAAAGTAGCCTTATGACGCAAACAAAACCAACAAACCCCTTCTTTCCTTTGATCGTCTGGGGACTGGCAGCACTATTCTTTTTTGTGGAATATTTCGCACGCATTTCCCCAAGCGTCATGGTACCCAACCTGATGCAATCGTTTTCAGTGGGTGCTCTGGATTTAGGAATTTTGTCTTCATTTTTTTATTACCCTTATATATTGATGCAAATTCCCGTTGGCACCTTAATGGATCGCTATCGCCCAAGACGACTGCTGATATTTGCTGCATTAATTTGTGGTATAGGCAGTCTGTTATTTGCAAGCGCCCAGACCATCTGGGTTGCTTCTTTAGCGCGTGTGTTGATTGGCTTTGGTGCTGCATTTGCTTTTGTGGGCGCATTAAAAATTGCCACCATGTGGTTTGAGCCGCGTCGACTCGGTTTGTTAGCTGGTTTAACTCAAGGCATGGGCATGTTAGGCGCAGCCGCAGGTGAGGGTATTATTGCACTATTGGTTTTACATGTTGGCTGGCGTTGGTCAACTCTTATTTTAGCGAGCAGTTTTTTCTTATTAGCCTTAGCCATTCTTGCTGTGATCACCAAAAAACGCGTTGTCCATGCAATTAATTTTGAAGCAATCATTGCAAACAAAGTCTCAACCAAGCAAGGCTTAGCCACTGTGATGCGTAATCCACAAAGTTGGGTGAATGCATTATACGCCGGTTTAATCTATGCACCCACCGCAGCCTTTGCTGAGCTATGGGGACCTTCTTACTTGCAACGCACTTATGGTTTTAGCACAGATCATGCTGCATTTTTAATTGGCTTGATTTTTATTGGTTTAGGCATCGGCGCCCCGGTTGTTGGCTGGATATCAGATCAATTTAAAAGCCGCACTGGTTTTATGTTTTTTTCAGCATTCTTTAGCTTATTATTTTTATCCATCGTCCTGTATGTGCCGACGCTATCACTGACTGTATTAGCGCTACTTTTATTAGCTTATGGTTTTTGCAACGCCGGTGTTGCATTGGCTTACGCCGTTGCCGGTGAAATAAACCCACCAGAAACCGCCGGTATCTCAATTGCGCTGACCAACATGGCATCCATTTTAATTGGTTCGATGCTACAACCTGTTTTAGGCTGGTTGTTAGATTTACGTTGGACCGGACAGTGGGTGCATGGCGTTCACTTTTATTCAGCAGCAGACTTTCGACAAGCCATGGCAATCTTGCCAGGCTGTCTAGCGCTAGCATGTGTTGTAGTATTTTTTATTCGGCGTGTAAAACAATGACAGACCATAATCTTACAGAACTTTCCAAGCGTCGCACCTTTGCGATTATTTCTCACCCAGACGCGGGTAAAACCACCCTAACTGAAAAGCTATTACTCTTCGGGGGCGCAATTCAATTAGCAGGTACCGTCAAAGGCCGCAAAGCAGGTCGTCATGCAACATCGGATTGGATGGAGCTAGAAAAGCAACGCGGTATTTCCGTCACCACATCGGTGATGCAGTTTCCCTATGAAAACGCCATTATGAATTTGCTCGACACACCGGGTCACGCTGACTTTGGTGAAGACACTTATCGCACTTTAACAGCAGTGGATTCTGCATTGATGGTTATTGACGCCGCCAAAGGTGTCGAGCCGCGCACCATTAAACTAATGGAAATCTGTCGCCTGCGCGATACGCCGATTGTGACTTTTATTAATAAACTCGATCGGGAAGGGCGTGAACCAATAGAGCTATTAGACGAGATAGAAAATATTTTAAAAATACGTTGCACGCCGATTACCTGGCCAATTGGCATGGGCAAACGTTTTAAAGGTATTTATCACTTACTCGAAGATGCTGTTTATCTTTATCAATCCGGTAAAAATCTTGAGCGAGGTGAGATTGCCAAAATTCAGGGTATTACTAACCCAGAGCTTGAGACAGTTTTAGGCGATCAAGCCGCAGCGTTACGTGATGAAATTGAACTAGTTAAAGGCGCAAGCCATGAGTTTGTGATCGATGACTATTTGGCAGGCACACTCACCCCGGTATTTTTTGGCTCCGCAATTAATAACTTCGGCATTCGCGAATTACTTCATGCATTTGCTAAATATGCACCAGCGCCTTTGCCACGATCTACCGATCAACGTGTCGTGCGCCCCGAAGAAAATAAATTCAGTGGTTTTGTGTTTAAAATTCAAGCCAACATGGATCCCGCACACCGCGATCGAATTGCTTTTTTGCGGATCTCATCCGGCCACTATAAAAAAGGCATGAAACTCAAACATGTGCGCCTAGGTAAAACTATTCAAATTAATAATGCACTCACCTTTATGGCAGGCCAACGTGAAAATGCAGAAGCTGCGTACCCCGGTGATATTATTGGCTTGCATAATTACGGCACCATTCAAATTGGCGACACTTTTAGCGCGGGTGAAGATTTTAAATTCCAAGGCATCCCAAACTTCGCGCCAGAACTGTTCCGCTTAGTGCGCTTAAAAGATCCACTAAAACAAAAAGCCTTATTAAAAGGTTTGCTGCAATTATCAGAAGAGGGGGCAACGCAAGTTTTTCGCCCGCTTGATCGCAATGATTTAATTTTAGGCGCCGTGGGAGTGTTACAGTTTGATGTGGTTGCGTATCGATTATTAAATGAATACAACGTGCAATGCGCCTATGAAAATGTCAATGTCGCTACAGCACGCTGGATTCATGCAAACAATCCCAAAGAGCTCGAAAAATTTAAAGCAGCACAATCACGCCATTTAGCCTTGGATAATGCCGGCTATTTAACTTATTTGGCACCATCAGCAGTGAGCTTAGATATTGCTATTGAGCAATGGCCAGAGATTGAGTTTAACGCAACACGTGAGCATTAATTAGTAGGTGATAAAAACATGGGTTCATATCCAGAATATATTAAACGCATTTTAACACTAGCAGTGCCCATCGCGGCTGCGCGTTTGCTCACCATGGCAAGCACGTTTGTTGGAATGTTAATGTTGGCCCGACTGGGTCCAAAAGTGTTGGCGGCCAGTGCGCTAATCACGGCAACTCAAGTCACTATTTTTATTTTGGGCGCATCGATATTATTTGCAACCAGCGTCGTTATCGGCCAATTATACGGCGCCGATAAAAAATCAGAAATCGGTGTGTTAGTGCAGCAAGCTTGGGTATTAGCGTTGCTGATTAGCGTGCCGATGATGTTTTTATATTGGAATGCCAGGCATATTTTATTATTTATGGGCCAAAAGCCTGAGCTGGTGCAATATGTGCACCAATATTTTCACGCCTATATCTGGAACGTCATTCCCTATATTTTATTAGCCGTTTGTTATCAATTCTCCGTGGGTATTTTAAAACAAAAATGGATGTTACTGGCCGCGTCATTTAATCTGGTTGTTTTTGTGCCGCTGGCTTATGCATTAATTTTTGGTAAATTTGGTATGCCAGCCCTGGGTGTGTCGGGCATGGGTTATGCAATAGCCGTTGCAACATGGCTCACGTTAATCGGCTTTGTGGTGACGCTCTGCTGGCATCGAGAAACACGTTGCTATCGCCTATTGCAATGGCGCATTAAAAATTGGCAATACGCAAAACAATTATTAAGCATCGGCTGGCCGATGAGCGTGCAATACGGTGGCGAGCTGGTGGTCTTTTTTATTTTATCCATGATGGTAGGTTGGCTCGGCACGCACGCATTGGCTGCTTATCAGGTCGTCGGCCAGTTCTTGTTTTTATTGTTGATCCCGCTGTTTGGTGTGGCGGCGTCTAGTGGAGTCCTTATTGGGCATGCCTATGGCGCTAAACGATTTCATGAGGTCAAAGATTTAGGCTATGCCAGTGTGATGGTGGTCGTGAGCTTGGTTTTCCTGATTGGCATTGCTTACTGGGGATTTCCAAATCAATTGGCATCTATATATATGAATGTGCACGCGCCTCAAAACGCAGCAATTGTACACTACATCAAATGGCTGTTTATTCTGTCCTCATTTAGCATATTATTTGACTCGATTCGTAATACCTTTACGGGTGCGTTGCGTGGGCTTTATGACACCCGGTACCCGATGATTGTTGGAATCTTATGTCTGTGGGGCATTGCCTTGCCGTTGGCTTATTTTTTAAGTTTTACCCTCAAGTTTGGCGTCTACGGTATTCGCGGCGCTGTGATTGCTGCGGTGGGCGTTGGTTCGCTGCTACTGTGGCGACGTTGGCAGCATCGTACCCAGCTGCATTGTTTAGATCCCTGATTCTGTTACATATTGTTACGGCGCGTTACTGACTAAGTCTAGTATCCCGAGGCTATCTTTGGATAATAGAGTATAGGTAATGACGGACAATATAATGACTGAATTAAAAAGACCAACCCTAGATCGACCAATAAATGCACATGAGCGAGATCTATTGTTATGGAAACAGTTTATCAAACCTAAGCGTACAAATAGTTTCAGTCAATTTATTTACAATACCTACCGCCATTTTCTAGTCGATCAATCGTATAAATTTTCACCCCCTGTAGCTAATAAGCCAGACAAAAAAAATGATTTTAGACCAGCGCCTTTGCGCCGTATTGATATGCCAGACCAGCAACCATTGCCAATGCCGGTTGATCCATTACCAACACAGTCGCTGGATAGTAGCAGCACCTCTTCAGAATCATTGAAAGCAGCAGAGCAGAACACATCAAGCACTACGCAAGACTTAGAACCGAAACTAGACGACAGCCAAACGATTTTTCACTCTACAAAACTAACGACATTTTCACAGCTAGAACAAATAAAACCGCACGTCATTAGAGCACTGGAATATCAATTAGCGCAAAGCAAAGCAAAATTAAATAGCTTTTTCTACAATAATGCACTGACTGCACAACGAGTAACACTTATTGCTACAACACTTGACCGGCTACATTCTGTCAACAGTTGTGAAGATTTATTAGGTGAGCTACACATTTTAAAAGATGCTAATGCGCAGCTGACTGCAGAGTTTCCGCGTAGTGGTAGAGGAAGTTTGCACAAAACACTGGAGCAACTCCTCGTCGTTAAAAAAATACAAAGTAAATCGAGTATTTATCCTAGACAATATACGTATAAAAATGTCATTCATCCGGGCGTTTTAATTCAGCTGTCGGCGCGGTATAACAATCAATCAACCGTTAACCAGCAAAAACCAAAAGCCCGGTTATCTACCGACGTGACACAAGCCTTAGATAAGCAACAACATTTCACTTGGCAAAAATCAATTGTGATAAAAGCACTCGCAGTACAGTTCAGTGCTACGGTGCATAAATTTAAGGCTAAGACAGTTTGTAACTTTTTTCACCGTAAAGATTTATCGCGCACCAAAGCAAATTTATTGGCAGGCTGCATGCTGGATATCGAGCAGGCAGAAACTCCTGAAGCAGTCGTGGCACTTTTGCGTGAGCTTGAAAGTGCCAATGAAAAAATTACTGAGCGAAATAATACTTCAAGCTATTATCCACCAGTCACGCCAGGGACACTTGGTGAATTGTTGTTGGCAGGTGATGTAGCGCAGGCAAGTAATTTCATCGACTTGGGCCTTGCTGTCTTTCTTAATAAAGCTAAACAATTTGATCAAGCTCAGTTCAATAAAGATATTTGTTTTATTAAACCCTCTGCACCGTCACCTAAAAACCCAACATCGTTGCTGGGCATTAGCATTGACAGTATAAAAGGCCAGCTGGAGCCAATGACAGCGACACGTGGCCTATATATGTAAAATATTGCTGCAGTTAATGATTTAATGCAGCCAAGCGTTCCAATTCATCACGATTATCTAACAGAATTTCTTGCTTTGATAAACGAATTAATTTTTTCGTTTGCATTTTATGTAGCGTGCGGCTAATAGTTTCTGGCGCCATACGTAAATAATTAGCGATATCTTGATGCGTCATGGCTAATTTACATGAATCATTAGGATACCCTAAAACACTGTGTTTTTTGACGAGCTGTAAAATAAAATTCGCGACACGTTGTTCTGAAGTGGTACGTAATAAAGCGATATTATCAATATTAATGCGCTGACTAACGAGTTTAAGGAGTTGTAATTCCAGCTCTGGAATTTCTTTAACAATTTCTTCAAGCTGGGCTAGAGGAATTTCACAAATATTACTACTTTGTAAAGCAACCACAGATACCGATAACTGTTGTTGTTGAATACCTTCCCAGCCAAATAAATCAGGCGGCATATGAAAACCCATCACATACTCTTGGCCGCTTTCTAAGGTGGTATAGCTTTTTAAAATGCCTGAACGGATGGCATATAAGCAATCCAATGATTCACCTTGGCGATAAAGGTGTTCACCCGGTTCGATAATACGGGCACGAAAATTAAGGGATTGACTGTGTTTTAAGAGTTTGGTGTTGATAGAGGCGGGAAGACAATTATTGGTTAAGCTGCAGTAGCGGCACTTATTAACGGCACGAGAGCCTTTTAAATATTTATTTACATCCATTTTTCAATCTCACATCCATGTGAAAGAGGGACAACTACCCCTAGCTCGAAAGCCATAATTTAAATTTTATGGGATTTAAATTTTTCTCGACTAAGAATAGTCACGGTAGATTTGTAATTATACGGTAATGAAAATAGTGCGTATAGAAAAAAGTGATACCTATTGATACTCATTAAAAAAGCCTATAAATATAGGCAAAAATGCTTAAAAGAAATATTGCGAGTACACTGTGCGCGACTAAACTCTGTTTAAGAGAGCATTTAAAAATTAAGCAGTGATTTTATTTTCTACTTTAACGTGGCTTAGGTGTTGGCCTTGCGCAGAGCAAAATGTAAGAGAGTTGCTATTGTTGGCTGTACAGGGGCATTTTAAAGCCAAAGATTTGATGTAACCACCTGATTTTAAAGAATTTAATCACTAATTTTCCGGCCAAGCAATTACTTCATTTCTGAGAGGGATATGGTATACTGGCCGCTGAGTTTCAAACATAGATGCTAATGTGACCGTGTTTAATCCTGCCCCAATTGCTCCGAATCTTTCTCTGAACGATTGTGTCTACATCGAACCGCCATATCCAACATCCCATGTTGAGCTCTTGTTCAATAATAAATATGAGTGGTACCACAATGACAACCAATAACAAAATTTATGTCGGCAACTTGCCTTATTCAACGATTGAAAATGAATTAGAAGACATTTTCAGTCAGTACGGTGAAGTTAAAGAACTGGTTTTAATCAAAGACCGTGAAACTGATCAGTGTAAAGGTTTTGGATTTATTACTTTCGAATCAGATGATCAAGCCCAAAACGCGCTTGATTTCAATGGCCAAGAATTTCAAGGTCGCAAATTAAAAGTCAATATCGCAATGGAACGTCAAAGCCGTGGTGGCAACCGTGGTGGCGGTGGCCGTCGTGGTGGCGGACAACATCAGCGTAGTGGTAATGCTGGTGGCGGATGGCGCGATCGTCATTAATCATGAACCCCCTTTTCTGGGGGTTTTTTTTGACACAATCAATATGGCTGTTATCTAAGGAGTTTAAGTATGAGTCAAGTCTACGCAATACGTATTGAAATTAAATCAGCTGATGCAAAAACAACATTCTATACGAATCATGCAGAAGATGTTCCACCGCTAGATATTGAAATTGGTAAATCACAAATTTTTCCAAAAGTAGAAGAAGCATTAAAAAGCATGAGCCCAGGTGAGCAACGCTCGGTCGAGTTAAAGCCTGAAGATGCTTTTGGATTCCCTACCGATGAAGCCATTCAGCAAGTACCTTTAAAGGAAATTCCTGAAGAGCTACGTCAGGTTGGGGCGGAGTTAAGTTTTCAAACCGCGGATAATCAAATTATCCCAGGTAAATTACATCAAATCGAAGGTGAAACAGCATTGGTTGATTTTAATCACCCACTAGCAGGGCAGCCTGTCGTTTTGGATGTTATTTTGGTTGAAATTAAGTAATTGTTAAATTTAAGCAGTATCAATT
>CAYXLV010000019.1:0-13441 GCA_964465995.1 uncultured Coxiellaceae bacterium
CATTTGGTCCTGCTATTAAAATATATTTTTTTCTCCATTCTTTTTTTATAGCTGCTGTCAAAGAGTTACAAGCTGTTCTTAAAAAAAACACCTCAAAAAATCAGTCGGCTGTACTATGATTACCCGAACAAGATTTGGAATGGATAACATTAAATCATTTATTAGATGGTAGGGACGCTTTTCTCATGACTCAAGATGAGGGGTGGACCATGAAAAAGACAATTATTGCTCTTGCAGCAGTTGGAATCGGATGTATTGGATTAAACGCTCAAGCGGATCGATCCAGGCATCACTCTCTAGAACCTTTCCCGAAGCAATTTGGTAATGGCGCTGTTCAAAACAATCGCTACTATCGCAAAGCGAGAAAGTATTATCAAAAGTACACTTACTATTATCAGTACCGAGCTCAGTATCCTGACAAGTACAGAAAGTACTATCACAAGTACAAGAAATACTTACGCAAAGCCCAACGTCGTGGCAGCCGCTACGCAGGCCGACGTGGGTATGGCTCTGGTAGTCTGCCAAGTCGTATTTCTCCACCAGGTGAAAAAATGTTTGTGTTTAGTCCGCGGCATAAGGCCTGGGCTGCCTATGACGCAGAAGGTCGTCGCCTAGCCGGTGGACGCGCTAATGGTGGTGCTGACTATTGTGCTGATGTCGGCCGCCGATGCCGCACGCCAGTGGGCACTTTTAGAGTACGAAGTAAAGGCTCGCCAGGTTGTACCTCGAGCAAGTTTCCAGTCGGCCGTGGTGGCGCGCCGATGCCATACTGCATGTTTTTCCGTGGTGGTTATGCAATTCACGGTTCACCCTATATCTCAAACGTAAACGGCAGTCATGGTTGTATTCGTGTCACCACAAGTGCCGCTGCCTGGTTGCACAGCGACTTTATCGGGCCCGGCACCAAGGTGAAGGTCTTACCTTATTAATAGACCTGCTTTATAACAGCAATGGCGGCAACTGCTTTGCCGCCATTTTTTTGCCATTAAAAGCTAAATGAGAATGATTTTCATTTAGTGCATTTTTTATACGGTTTTTAAAAAATATGATATGATTTTCCCACCAAAATCAACGGTCAAACTTTACTCATAATTACGATGGCAATTTTAGCGTACGGCATTAACCACAAAACGGCACCCATCGCTATTCGGGAACAAATCGCGTTTAATCCCGAGCAGACGGTGACCGCACTGCAGTCACTGCAACAAAAGCCCGCCGTCAATGAAGCCGTTATTTTATCCACCTGTAATCGCACCGAAATTTATTCCGCCATTGATGACATTGAATTACTACAAAATTGGATGTCGCAACACCACTCACTCAATAGCACCGACATCGCTCCATTCAGTTATCACTTTAAAGGCATTCATGCCGTACAACATTTAATGCGTGTCGCCAGCGGTTTAGATTCAATGGTGTTAGGTGAAAAACAAATTTTGGGTCAAATTAAAAAAGCATACGCTTTAGCTTGTGACACCGGTATGGTTGGCAAAAAGTTTAAGCATTTATTTCCAACAGTTTTTGCCGCCAGTAAATTAATCCGCAATCAAACCGCCATTGATAAAAGTCCGGTATCCATTGCCTATGGCATTGTGCAATTGGCAAAGCGTATTTTTTCATCACTCCACCGCTGCCAAATTTTGCTCGTTGGCACGGGTGAAATTATGGAACTGGTTGCCACGCATCTCAGTAGTCATGCGGTTAAAAAAATCATTGTGGCTAACCGCACGGTTGAGAAAGCACGCAGCTTTGCCAACTCATTAAATGCAGATGCCATTCGCATTGGCGATATTCCACAGCACTTAGCCAAAACAGATATCGTGATTTCTGCCACTGCCAGCCAGCTGCCCATCATCGGCAAAGGCTTAATTGAAAGCACACTGAAGCAACAAAAACACCGTCCTTTATTAATGATAGATTTAGCCATCCCACGTGATATTGAGCCAGAAGTGGATGAGCTCGATGATGTTTATCTTTATAATATTGATGATCTGCAAGATATCATTTCCCAAAATCAAAAAAATCGCGAAGATGCGGCCAAGCAAGCCGAAGCGCTAATTGAAATCCAAGCACTGAATTATATGCGCCAATGTCGCGTATTAGATGCTGGAAAAATTATTCAATCGTATCGATCACAACTGGAATCAATGCGTGATCAAGAACTGGCAAAAGCATTAAAACAAATTCATAACGGCCAAGATCCCGAAGCAGCACTGCACTTATTGGCCCACAATTTAGTCAACAAAGTGATGCATAAACCCACCGTGAAACTACGTGACGCTGCTTATAATGAGCAATTAGATATGTTAATGTTGGCCCAAGAAATCTTTAGTTAGCTACTCAATAAATTAGTTACACGCAACCCACAGTGGTCGCTGCGTGGCACTAAGTATTGTGTTTTTTTAAAAACCAAATGCCTAAACAGGTCTCAGCATGAAAAAATCATTACTCAAAAAACTACAAACCCTAGCTTATCGTTACACCGAATTAGGTGGCCTAATGAGTGACCCAACAGTGATGGCGAACCAAAACCGCTTTCGTGAGTTAGGCAAAGAGTATGCGCAAATTGAACCAATTGTTAAAAGCTTCGAACGTTATCAACAAAACCAAGCCGGCATGGAAAATGCACAAGCGATGATGGCAGAAAATGATCCAGAAATGCGCGAGCTAGCAGAAGAAGAGCTACGTGAATTAAAGGCTGAACAAAGCGATTTAGAAAGCGAATTAAAAACCTTATTACTTCCCAAAGATCCCAACGACCAATGCAATGTCTTTTTAGAAATCCGTGCCGGCACCGGCGGTCATGAAGCCGCATTATTTTCTGGCGATTTATTTCGCATGTATAGCCGTTATGCAGAAGCGCAGCGTTGGCGAGTGACTGTTGTGTCGCTGCATGAAGGTGAGCAAGGTGGCTATAAAGAAATTATTGCGCGAATTGAAGGTGAGGGAGTTTATTCAAAATTAAAATTTGAATCTGGTGCGCACCGCGTGCAGCGAGTACCCGTTACGGAATCACAAGGACGTGTGCATACCTCGGCTTGTACGGTTGCTGTGCTACCTGAAATAGAAGCTGTTGAAGCGATTGAAATTAATCCTGCGGATTTGCGCATTGATACTTATCGTTCATCTGGCGCCGGTGGACAGCATGTAAATACCACGGACTCTGCCATTCGTATTACTCACTTGCCCACTGGCATCGTGGTTGAGTGTCAAGACGAACGTTCACAACATAAAAATAAAGCGCGCGCTTTATCATTATTACAAGCGAAAATTTTAGATGCCGAACAAAGCAAACAACAACAAGAACAAGCCGCCAAACGCAAAAGCCTTGTCGGCAGTGGTGACCGCTCCGAACGTATTCGCACTTATAATTTTCCGCAAGGTCGTGTTACCGATCATCGAATTAATTTAACGCTGTATAAATTAGATGAAGTCATGGAAGGGCATTTAGAAGATGTTGTTGGCCCGCTGATTCGTGAACTGCAAGCAGAGCAGCTGGCTGAACTGGGTGAGGAATAACTGCAAGCCATATGACTATTGATGAAGCCATTCAACAAAGCAAACTTGCACTAAGCGCTGTTTCTGACTCAGCACAAATTGATGCGTTAGCCTTAGTGAGTCATTGCACCCACTTAACCCAAGCCCAACTTTTTGCGTATCCTGAGCTCACTTTAAGCGCTGCTCAAGCTGAACAATTGCAGCATTGTATTAAACGTCGTTGTGGTGGTGAACCAATTGCTTATATCCTTGGGGAAAAAGAATTTTGGTCATTGTCATTAGAAGTCACGCCTGATGTATTAATCCCTCGCCCTGAAACCGAAGACATGGTGGATTGGGTTTTAAAAAACTTTCCTAAAGAGCAAGCCTGTTTAGTGGCTGACCTTGGTGTCGGTAGCGGTGCCATTGCAATTGCACTGGCTTATGAAAGACCACAATGGACGATTCATGCGACGGATAAATATCCAAATGCGTTAGCTGTTGCTAAACGCAATGCAGAGCGTTATGGGCTTAACAATATTGCATTTTATTTAGGTGATTGGTGCCAGGCATTACCTAAGCGGCATTACGATATTATGATTAGCAATCCACCGTACATTGCTAAAGATGATTCACACTTGGCGCAATTAAGCTTTGAACCGGTCAGTGCACTTGCCTCGGGTGATGATGGCTTAAGTGCTATTAAAACCATTACCGAAACGGTGCCACAGTATCTTGTTAAAAATGGCACTTTGGTCATTGAGCATGGGTTTGATCAGCAGGCGATGATTCAGCGACACCTGAGATTATTAGGTTATAGTGATATTACACCTCACTCAGATTTAGCCAATATCCCCCGATTTGTTTCCGCCAAGCACCAACTGACTGGCAAACAATACCCACATGATGAATAATTAATAAAAAATAACCAGGGACTAGCACATGAAAAAATTCACCGAAGTAACCGATGAGAATGGCCATATCACAGCGATTAAAACCAGCCTCACCGGTTCCAGTTTAATGGCGGTTAATGCGCTCAACAAAGGCTCCGCATTTACCCGTGAAGAACGTCAACAACTTGGATTATTTGGTCGCCTACCATACTACGTTGAAACCCTCGAAGAACAAGTCGCCCGCCACTACCGTCAATATAAAGCCAAAACCACTGATCTAGGACGCAACGTCTACCTTAATCAACTCAAACAAAACAACGCCGTTTTATTTTATGCTTTAACCTCACGTCATCTGAAAGAAATGCTACCGATTGTGTATACGCCAACCATTGGTGATGCGGTGCAAAATTTTAGTTATGAATTTAATAAACCCGTCGGTATTTATCTTTCATATCCGAATAAAGATTGTGTTGCTGAAATTCTTGAAAATCGGGTTTATCAAGAATTGGATTTAATTATTGTGAGTGATGGTGAGGGAGTTTTAGGCATTGGTGACTGGGGTGTTGGTGGAATGGATATTTGTATTGGGAAACTAATGGTCTACACCTTATGCGGCGGCATCAATCCGCGCCGAGTATTACCGATTTGTTTAGACGTTGGCACCAACAACGAGCAACTCTTGAATGATCCAATGTATATGGGCTGGCGCAATAAACGTATCTCTGGCAAAGAGTACGATGATTTTATTGAAGCTGTCGTCAGCGCAATTCGCCAACAGTTTCCCGATATTTATTTGCACTGGGAAGACTTTGGTCGTGAGAATGCACGCAAAAATTTAAATCGTTATCGCGAACACATGTGCACGTTTAATGATGATATTCAAGGCACCGGTGCAACAGCCCTTGCTGCTTTATTATCTGGCGTGAAAGCGGCCGGACAAAAGCTGGCTGAACAACGCATTGTGTTTTTTGGTGCAGGCACTGCTGGCGTTGGAATTGCCGATGAGATTTGTAAGGCGATGGTGCATGCCGGTTTATCAATTGAAGCAGCCCGCGACCGTTTTTGGTTAATTGATCGTGCTGGTTTATTGGTGGATGGTATGCCAGACGTGGTTGATTTTCAAAAACCGTATGTGCGCAGCCAAGCTGATATTGCGAACTGGACAGTGGATGATCCTAATCACATTGGTTTACTGGAAGTGGTGAAAAACTTAAAACCCACTGTGTTAGTTGGTTGTTCAACGGTAACCGGTGCTTTTAACGAAGAGGTCGTGAAATGCATGGCCGAGCATGTTGAACATCCCATGATTTTTCCTTTATCCAACCCCACCTCACGCTCTGAAGCAAATCCTGCTGATTTAATGGAATGGACCGATGGTAAAGCATTTATTGCAGCCGGTAGTCCTTATCAAGATGTAACGTTCAACGGTAATAAGATTCGTATTTCACAATGTAATAATGCGTTTGTTTTTCCAGGATTGGGTTTAGGGATTATTGCCGCCAAAGCGACACGCGTCACGGATGGCATGATTGCTGCCGCAGCGCATGCATTGAGTGAGCATTCGCCAGCGATTAATGATGATAATGCACCACTTTTGCCAGACTTCGATCATATTCATCAAGTCAGCAAAGACATTGCATTGGCTGTCGCAAAACAAGCACGTCAAGAAGGCGTTGCCGGTATACCAGATGACACTGACCTTAAAACAAAAATCGATGCCATTTTTTGGGAGCCTAAATACGTTCCATACTATCCGGAATAAGCACAATGGCTTTCGCATTTTCTAAGGATCTGTGCTAGATTGGCAGCCGATGAAAACAGGCATTTTATTATTAAATTTAGGCACCCCAGACGACACTAGCGTTACGGCGGTGCGTCGTTATTTGCGCGAATTTTTATCAGACCCGCGCGTCATTGATATTCCGAAAGTAGCACGTTGGATTTTATTAAATTGTATTATCCTGCCATTTCGCCCCAAACAATCTGCAAAAGCTTATCGCCAAATTTGGCAAGCACAAGGTTCACCTTTATTAATTTACAGCCAACAATTAGCCACGGCGGTTCGCCAAGCTTTGGGGGATGGTTATGAGGTTGAGCTGGGTATGCGTTATGGTCAGCCTGCCATCGACGGTGCGGTGCAGCGTTTGTTAGCACAGCATTGCGATCAAATCATGGTCTTGCCATTGTTTCCACAATATTCTTCGGCGGCGACTGGGTCTGCTATTGAGAAAGCGTTAGAGCATATTCAGCAACATTGGAATATTCCATCGATTCGTGTTCGGAGTGATTTTTATGGTGATCCGCTGTTTATTGATGCTTATGCCAAGGTGATTGCAGAGCATCTTCCTAACGATAATGAGTTTGTTTTATTTAGTTACCATGGTTTGCCAGAACGTCATATTGATAAGAGCGGTTGTGATCGTTTGCAAACTTGTGATCGGCAAGGAACATGTCCCGCGATTGGTGACAATAATCGCTATTGTTATCGCGGCCAATGCTATGCAACATCGCGACAGCTAGCGCAAGCATTGCACCTGAACGATGCCCAATATGATGTCGCGTTTCAATCACGCCTTGGTCGCACGCCTTGGATTAAACCTTACACCGATTTATTACTGCCACAATTAGCCGAGCAAGGTATTAAAAATTTAACCGTGGTTTGTCCTTCATTTGTAGCTGACTGCTTAGAAACGTTGGAAGAAGTTGGCATGCGCGCGCGGGAGCAGTGGCTGGAATTGGGTGGGCAACAGTTTACGTTAATTCCGTGTTTGAATGCGCATCCTGCTTGGGTGAAGGCTGTCGTTAATTTTGTCAAAGATACGAATAACTAATCCCTCTGGAGCTATTAACCTGTTATGAAAATAGTACTCGCGACGTCGAATCCTGGAAAAGTAAAAGAAATTACTGAGCTGTTACGTGATATTCAGATAGAGGTGATCGCTCAATCAGCACTAAACATTCCCGATGCCGCTGAGACTGGCACGACTTTTTATGAAAATGCGATTATTAAGGCGCGTAATGCAGCTAAGTTATCGGGCTTGCCTGCATTGGCTGATGATTCTGGCTTGAGTATCCAAGCGTTAAACGGCGCGCCAGGTGTTTATTCATCACGCTATGCTGGCGAAGATGCCACTGATCAAGATCGCATTCAAAAAGTGCTTCATGAATTAATAGATGTTCCTATGCAACAGCGCCAAGCTAGCTTTCATTGTGTGATGGCATTCATGCGTTCGGCTGATGATCCAGCGCCTATCTTGTGTCATGGCGAATGGAGTGGTCTTATTGCGACAGAAGCACAAGGCCAGCAAGGTTTTGGTTATGATCCGATTTTTCATGTGCCGACTCATCATTGCACGGCTGCAGAATTGGATCCGTCGGTTAAAAATCAAATTAGTCATCGAGCATGTGCCTTTGAATTATTAAGACATGCGATGCTGGAGGCTGGCTATCAATGATTGAGTGGTCAATCACACCGTTTGCTGAGCTGACTGTGCAGCAGCTGTATGACATTTTGTATTTACGCGAGCAAATTTTTCAGCTGGAGCAAAATTGTTTATATCAAGATATTGATCGAGTTGATTTAACAGCTCTGCATGTGATGGGTTTTGTTGGCGATGAGTTAGCGGCTTATGCGCGGATTTATTTTAAAAATTCGGCTATTTCTATTGGACGTTTGGTGGTGCCTCAACATCTGCGTGGTCAACATTTTGGGAAGCAGATTGTGCGATATTGTTTGGATTATATTGATCGCGAGTATCCGCAACAGCTTATTGAGGTATCGGCGCAGTATCGGTTAGTTAATTATTATGAAGCACTAGGATTTGAGGCTGTGGGTGATGTTTATGATGAAGATGGGATACCGCATATCAAGATGATTAGGCGCAGTGGCAGTACCTCTCCTGGGAGTCCTGCTGTTTAACAACGGGGTCCATGAATGTGGTTTAGATTGCGCGATCGAGTCGCGCAATGACGGCAGCTGCAGCGCGCGCAATAACGATGGCCTGCATGGCGGTGGCCTGCAAGTCGCACAATAATGGCGAAGGGTGTAAGATGACGTTGCAATTTTTTGGTAGCGTTATGGAGATTTTATGCACAACAAACTACGCCAAGTTTGTCACTTCTTTGTTTTATTAGGTTTATCAACTCATCTTGCCACAGCATTTAGCTTACGACCGTTTAATGCGATTAAAACACGCGGGATGGTCAAAATTCGTTTGTATCATGCTGCTCATAACTCCATTTCAATGTCACGCCGCACGCGCAAATTATCAATTGTGAATATTCGTCATCACACCTTATATATAATGGGTCCTGCTGGAATGTGGCGTCCCGTAAAAATTCGAATCGGCATTGCAAGCTTAAAACGTCTTTCTACACACGACTCTAGTATTATTGAAGGCAAAAAATTATCCAGTCGTGGATTAATAATCACTGCTTATGACAACAGTCGCATTCGCTTATCTGGGAAACTAACAATTACTAGCATTAAAGCACTCGATCAAAGTCAGGTGTATTGTCGCTGGATTAGCAGTCGTGAATTAAAAACCTATAGCATCGGCAGCGGTGCAATTCGATTGGCAGGCTCTGTCGATAAATTGCGCTCACGTTTATTTGGACAAAGTCACTTAGTAGCAAGATACTTGCGCACCAAATATGCTTGGATAAGAACGCATAACCATGCTAGCGCGTCAATCACACCGGTGATTGCTTTACGTGCCTTTGCTGCCGATCATAGCAATATTTATTACTATAAATACCCACGCAGACTCACCAGAGACTCGACTGAGGAAGGCAATATTTTACAGCTTGCTTGGGACGATTAATCACAAAATAACTTAACCACCTCGACCAAAACTCACGCGAATTTCAACGCGACGATTATAAGCAGTACCTGCCGGATAGCGGTTGCTAGCGATCGGAAAACGCGCACCGCGACCACGGACAATCATTCGATAGCGTGGAATACCTTCTGCCCAAAAATACGCGGCAACAACATGTGCATATTCTCGAGAAAGACGCTTGCGTGAGCGGCGATCTAATTTATTCGAGGTATAACCAAAAATAGCGATATGCGGTCTGACAAATTGCGTTGAATACAGTTTCACTAATAGAGCGACTTGTTTGACGGTGGGTACTTTATTATGACGCAGCTTGGTGCTGGCTAATTGGAAAAAATCATCGACAGGTAAAACCACCAATAATTTTTGACCAACACAAATCACTTTTGCGCCCCCAGCACGGACTTGCTGGATCATGTAGTCAATACGTTGTTCAAGAGTGGGAGGTTGATCATCACAGGCAGTGATAACAAATAAGCACATCAGTGCTAGCAGGATAAAACGGCAAGCTTGTTTTATGTTCATGGATTCTCCTAAGACCTAGTGATTAGCATGCTCGGTTTGCTTCGCAATGGCTACGTCAAACACGGGCTTTGACGTCCACGTGTAATGGACCACAGGTTTAGATGACACCAGTTTTGCGGCTGCTTTGTCAACTAACGCATGCTGCTGCTTGGCGGACTCGAGTTTGAGTTGACGAGTTTCTTTTTTCAGCACGGCAATACGGTGTTGTGCATCGGCGATAGCGGCTTGCTCATCCAGCAAACGTCGTTGCATTTTGGCTAACTGGTATTGGCTGACTAAGTGAAGATAACGTTGCCGGCTTTGTGGCTCAACAGCTACATCAACGGATTTTGGCTGTGAACTCTCAGAATTTGTTGGCGGGGTTTGCAAGGTTGCAGCAACGGGTGGTGCCTTTTTTACAGGTTTTGGTGTTAAGGTGGGTTGTAATAATGCGGATGGCGTCGACTCATCGGTAATATAACGTGACTCGCTCATACCCATCGTTGAGGATGGGTATGTTACCCCATCACGTACTAAGGCTAAAACTTGATAACCCAAAAAACCAAACGCTAAGACGATTATAAAGAGTATTAAGGTTTGCTTTTTATCCATTTGCATTTATGTGTGCCCTCACACTAATCAATGAACAGACCCATCCAATAGCCCCAAATCAACATCCAAATAAATATCTGTCATCCATTTCTTATCGCGTGATGTTTTTTTTTGCAGAGTGAGGGAAGCGTGATGCAACAATTACAGATGAATCTCTTAGGGAGTCCCCACACCGCTAAGTCCATTATCAAGTGAACAAAAACATCTTCATCCTGAAAAAATTCATTGCACTGACGAAATTAAGTGGGTCAGTATAATATAACTTGCCCTAAAAAAATATCATTTTATAGAGATACTTTGGCGCAGCAATCGTTACATCAACTGCAACTGTGAAAATGCTTTTTGAGGAATCTTCAGGTTATGGATGGTTTGCTGTAGTGCTGCATAAATATCAGTTTGCAGCAGCTCTGGAAATATCGCTTGTAATAAAAGCAGCAGTGCTTGATGATCATCGGCATTTAAAACATGCTGTGACAGTTTGCAGTAATAAACAAGGTTATAACAAGCGTCGTTGAGCTTTTGCGTTTGGTTTCTGATCTGGATTGGCAATATCACTGCCTCGGCTAATAATTGCTGCTCAATTTCATTGGCTGCTGCTATTTCTGCTTGAACAAGTTGTTGTATCTGGATGTTATTTTTTTGTGAGCCTTGTGCGGCTGCTTGCAGGTTTTGCAAAGCGCCAAGGATTCGCTCATGCCATGGTTGAATGGCTGCATCTAACTGCTGACAATGTGTTTTGCGCAGACGACCTCTCGCTGAGAGGGCAATCCAAAATAAATATAAAAGTAAGTTTGCTTTGATGTGAGATTGTTTTTCGAGTTGGAATAATGCTTGTTGGATTAACGTTTGGCTTTGTAAACGCTTGGCAAATTGAATAAAGGGATGATCCGTTGCTGTTCGATTTTCTTCCATGCCAATTATGTAACCATAAAAAAAATCCCGCGACAAGCGCGGGACTGTGGGTGTTTTTAAGCAACATCTTGTGCGAGATGGCGCTCGCCATCTCTATATGTGCCAAAGTCACTGCCACCGCTACCCGTATCCTCATCCGCTGCTTCTGTTTCCGCAGCATCTTCTTTAGACACTAATTGCTGGTATTGCTTAAGCAAAGGAGCATAAAATTCCGGATAACGCTCACCACTGCGTTCTAAACTTTCTAAGTAGAGCGCTTGCTGTTCTGGTGAGCCGCAGCGCGCAATTAACTCATTACAATTTTGCATCTCAGTACGGCTTTTTTCATCTAAACGTTCAGCCGGCAAGGTCGCAATTTGAATGGCTTGGATAAGTGCTTTAGATGCTTTTTGTGCATGATGGATCACTTTGCCATCTTCGATTTCGTAGTTGTTAATATATTCTTTTAAGTAGTCACAGAACTTCATAATGCCAGAGTATGAATAATATCCCTGATCAGGAACTTTCATATTGCTCTCGATATCTTCAATGATGGCATGGGCGACGTTATAAAGAGAAATTTCACTTTGGTAGATAGTAGTGTCTTTTAGATTTAGTTCAGCGAGCTTGGTAACTCGTTCAGATTGACTTAAATACCGACGTAACATTTGTCGATATTCACTGATTGCGCGGGCGATTGTTTCTGCAAAAATTGTTGCCATAGCTTTTATACCTCTTCATTGATCCGTCAAATGATGTCCGGTGTGTACAATTCGTTCGTTGATATACTTGAGTTGCCAGTATATCGCAAGGAGCTTAAGGAAATCTTAAGTCTTGTAAAATTTTTGCTCATATAATGACTTGTTTTTAATGAGAATTTTCTCATGTTTCACATTTTAACCAGGCATAACCAGCAACTGGTTTTTAATTGCCAGGTAAACATTACAGCTGGTGATTTATTCACCTTTTTAGTGCACAAATTCCAAACATAGTTCTTAAACCAAGCAAAGCCATACTATACTGGCTGATAAGGGAGTCATTCTCATTCTCATGAAATGGCAAACGTGAATAGAGATATGGGGTGAAATACGCATGAAAGCATTACTATTAACTATCTTGAGCAGCTTCCTGCTGTTAGCTGCTAGTCCAATTCTTGCCGAAGACGAACAACAACTCGACCAACCTCCACCAAAATCAAAACAAGTTTATTACGGAAAGCATCTTTGTGCTTATCCAGATTTTACGTGTATCAGCGTGAAGCGTGGTGATAGCTGGAAAAAACTCTTTCCCAACAAGCGCGAACGCGAAATCGTTAAGCGCCTTAATCGAACCAATATTTCCTTACACTATCGAAGCTGGATCGTCGTTCCAAAAGATCTTAAAAATATAAACCATCTAGACCTTGCTCCTTTTCCAAGTACCGTTAATACCGGCGGCAAACGCATGGTCGTTGTTAACCTCGGACTACAAGCATTCGGGGCTTATGACGCGGACGGCAACTTAGTGCATTGGGGACCCGTGTCTGGTGGCCGAGATTGGTGTGGCGATGTTGGTCGACCTTGTCGAACAGCAACTGGCGAACACAAAGTCATCGGCAAACAAGGTCCTGAATGTGAGTCGGCCACATTCCCCGTGGAAACCAATGGTGGCGCACCCATGCCATACTGCATGCACTACTTCCGCGGCTTTGCGCTACACGGTTCGACACTACCGGGTTATCACGCTAGTCATGGTTGTATCCGATTATTTTATGATGATGCCAAATGGTTAAATAAACACTTTACCCGCGTTGGCACGAAAGTTGTGGTGATGCGTTAATTAACGAATCTCTGCTACCTTAGGAGATACTTGGGGGACCGCTAATTGATCATTGCGGTCCCTTTTCTTTTTCCAGACATACCAAAGTACTAACACGCCAAAAAATTTCCCAGCAATCATCATGGTTAAAGAGATGGGGTTTATATGTCCGGCAATATACAAGAACACAAACGAATCAAACGGGGAGCTAATCATCGCCGACCACAATAAACGCTGCGACAATGGTTTTTTCGTAAAGGTATAAATCGCCCAATCAATCGTTTCCCCGACAATAAACGCACCCACACTGGCAATCGCAATTGATTTGTCCGCCAACACATAACTCAGCACGCCCGCAATTAGCATGGCAATCATCACATAATGCTTAATTTCACGTTGCGCAAAATCGCGGACTAAATAGATACTACC
>CAYXLV010000020.1:0-9870 GCA_964465995.1 uncultured Coxiellaceae bacterium
GTTTTCATGCATTGGCAGAAGGCATGACAACGGAGCCACGAACGCCAGTGAGAGGTTGCCTAGCAAAAAATATTTGCATTAATTTTATTTAGAAATCAAAATTTCGCAAGATTTTTTTTAAAGGCATTTGCTGGATTGCGCGATCGAGTCGCGCAATGACGATGATCTACAGATCGCGCAATGACGATGATTTGCATTCATTTTACCGAAAATGCGACAATGCTTTTTCCATTTGAAACTCCCCGCATTAAGGAAATTGTTTATGACAAAAAGCCTCCAAGAAACTTATGCCGCGCAAAGTATTTGTTATGGCTGCGGCCCTGCAAATTCGCAAGGGCTGCAAATTAAAAGTTTTGTTGAGGGCGATAAAGTGATTGCACATTGGCAACCGCAAGCGCAACATCAGGCGTTTCCTAGTGTGTTGAATGGCGGGGTTATTGGCACTTTATTGGACTGCCATTGCAACTGGGCTGCCAGTTGGTTTTTAATGCAACAGCAACAGCTTGCACAGCCCCCTACCACTGTGACTGCAAAATATACAATCAAATTATTACGACCAACACCTGTTTCAACACCGTTACGCTTAGAAGCCACTTTAGAGCACATTGCAGAACATAAAGTAACCGTGCATGGGAAACTTTTCGCCCAAGATAAATTGTGCGATACTTGCGAAGGCGTGTTTGTGGCAGTCCCGCCAGAACATCCCGCCTATCATCGTTGGTAACGGATTATGTCAATAACAAGTACAAATACTATGTGGTCTTTTTATAAAGCACTAATTAAACACCCTCGCAGCATTGGCGCTGCCGCACCCAGTTCCAAAAAATTAGCACGCACAATTGCACAATTTATTCCACTTCAACCTGAAGGCATGGTGATTGAGCTAGGTCCTGGCACCGGGGTGATTACTAAGGCGATGATTCAACACGGTGTAGCTGCAGACAATATTGTTGCAATTGAACGCTCGGTTGGCATGACCAATGTTTTAACAAAAAAATTTCCAAACAGTCAGATTATTAATGGCGATGCAGAACTACTAGCGACTTATATTACTAATATCGACAAACCCGTTACTGCAATTGTATCTAGCCTGCCACTGCTATCATTACCACGCGAAAAAAGTATTGCGATTTTAGAACAAATTGAACAAGCGCTCACACCTGGAGGTCGCTTTATTCAATATACCTATGGCTTTTCAAGCCGGCCCTTTCGACAACTACAAACAGTTAAGTTAATCGATTCAAAAAGCGTTTGGTTTAATATTCCGCCAGCGCGAGTTTATGTTTATGAGCGCAAAGCAAACTAAACGACCACATCCACTTCATCATCCACCGGCAATGCCAAATCACGAAAATTCCATAACTGCTGATCCATTAATTGACTCGGACTGACACTACTAATCGCGTGCAAAATATTACTCGGAATTTTTGGATTTTCTGCCGCCAAGCTATCAATTAATTGTTTGACGCGCTGCCGCGTCAGGTTTTCTTGTGTGCCACATAAATTGCAAGGAATAATCGGAAACTGCTGTTCGTTTGCGTAAGTAATAATATCCGCTTCTTGGCAATAAACCATGGGGCGTATCACAATATTTTTTTTACTGTCTGTTAGCAGCTTTGGTGGCATCGAGCGAATTTGGCCGTTGTATAAAATAGACATTAATAAGGTTTGAATTAAATCATCGCGATGGTGACCCAAAGCAATTTTTGTAAAACCATGATCCTCAGCATAACGATAAATATTACCACGACGTAAGCGTGAACATAACGAGCAATACGTTTTGCCTTCAGGCACCTTCTCTTTGACTACCGAATACGTATCACGCTTTTCAATTTCATAAGCAATTTTGCGCGTTTCCAACCAATCACGCATCCG
This sequence comes from uncultured Coxiellaceae bacterium, assembly GCA_964465995.1. Lineage (GTDB taxonomy): Bacteria > Pseudomonadota > Gammaproteobacteria > Coxiellales > Coxiellaceae > CAYXLV01. The sequence goes on from CAYXLV010000020.1 coordinate 1,876, forward strand.
ACTGTCATCCCAGCCTGGCTGTGATTGATCGAGCGTATAAGCAAAAATCTCAAAGCTATGATTCCACTCAGTCCGTAAATTATGCAAAATACTCAGCAAACTATAAGAATCTTTCCCACCCGATAAACACACCATGACCCGATCACGTTTAGCAATTAATTTAAAATCGGCAATTGCCTTACCAATATAATGCATTAATTTTTTTGCTACTTTCGAATAACCAGCCACGCTGCAATCTCCTATTAATTCACTTCTGCAAAACCGCGCGAACGAATTTGACACGCGACACAAGTACCGCAAATTTCACCCGTTGGACTTGGGTTGTAACAAGAAATGGTTAATGCAAAATCAACGCCCAATGCTAAACCTTGGCGAATAATATCGGCTTTGGTTAAATCAATTAATGGTGTGTGAATGCGAATCGCGGCACCCTCAACCCCAACACGGGTTGCTAAGTTTGCCATCTTTGCAAATGCGTCAAAATATTCAGGGCGACAGTCGGGATAGTTAGGACCATCTACTCGATTAGCTCCAAAAAAAATATCGCTAGCACCAATGACTTCTGCCCAAGCCAAAGCAGTCGATAAAAAAATAGTATTGCGCGCTGGCACATAGGTAATGGGAATATCATTTGAAGTTTCACATGGCATGGCTAAACTCGTGTCAGTCAACGCAGAGCCACCCCAGTCACCAATCGCCATTTTTACAATACGGTGCTCTGCGACTTGAAAAGATGCCGCCAACTTTGTAGCAGCGGTTAATTCCACTCGATGCCGCTGACCGTAATCAATGCTTAAGGCATAACATGCAAAACCTTGATCTTTTGCAATCGCTAGTAAGGTCGCGGAATCAAGACCACCTGATAATAAAATAATTGCTTTTTTCATTTATTTTCCTGGGGTATTGCCCCAAATAATTTTATGCAGCTGTATTTGAAAACGTACGGGCAAACCATCTTCAATAATCCAATCCGCTAAGGTTTGATTGGATAACTGTTCATGACTTGGCGAAAATAATACGTCGCAACGTTGTGGAAGTTGATACTTTTGCAGCATCGTCTTAGACCATTCATAATCGGCGCGATCGCAAATCACAAATTTGACTTGATCTGTCGGTAATAAATGATCGATATTTTGATAATGATTGCGCACTTCTTCTAATGAACCAGGCGTTTTTAAATCAATCACCTTAACAACGCGTGGATCTATCAAGGACACATCCAACGCACCACTGGTTTCAATCGAGACGTTATAACCGGCATCACACAGCGCACTTAATAAATCCAAACATTTTTTTTGCGCTAATGGTTCGCCGCCAGTCACCGTGACATATTGGGTGGGGTATTGTTTAACCTGCTCAAGGATATCGGCAATCGCACATAACTCACCGCCGCTAAATGCATACGCCGTATCGCAATACTGACAACGCAGCGGGCAACCGGTTAATCTAATAAAAACGGTGGGTAAGCCCACCGTCCTTGATTCGCCTTGTAATGAGAAAAAAATCTCAGTAATACGTAATTTGTCTTTCACAGCAATTTATCATCTCGCTATCCAATTCATGTTACTCATCCTCACCCGTCGACGCGTCCAATTGCTGTAAATGTATGCTGGCTAACTGCGCGGCAGTGCTGCCAGGATATTGTTTTTTAATTTGAGTGAATTCACGCTTGGCTTGTGCCATTTGCCCCGCCTGCGCATGAATAACCGCTAATTTTAATTTAGCATCTGGCACTTTCGTTGATTTCGGATAGTTTTTCACTAAGCCCGCAAACTCTGCCGCGGCTTTAGCATTATTTTTATCCTTCAAATAAATTTCACCCAACCAATAATGTGAGTTTTCAACAAACTGCCCTTGAGGAAATTTTTGCAAATACATTTGAAAAGCCTGTTGCGACTTCGCGTATTGTTTTTTCATTAATAAATCAAAAGCGGTTTTATACATAGTCGAATCTTGTAATTTTGCACCTGAAAATATTGGTGCTTTAGACATCGATTGATTATTAGCACTAGCATCAGAATTCGTATGACCACCCATGGCCACATTATTGATTTTTTTAATCCGTGCATCCAAGTCTTTATAAAAGTTTTGTTGTTGGCTGCTTAATGTTTTTAAATCATGCGCCTGCACTTGTAACTCACCACGCAATTCTTCCATCGTTTGCTGCAGATTCGCCACCTGCTGTGGCAAGTTCATTTGAATAATATTCGCCATTTGCTGTTCCAATCGTGCCACTCGTTCAGCAACAGGTAAAGAAGCTGTATCGGTGTTTGACGTTACATTAATTGCAGGTTGATTTGCCGCAGGTGCAGTTGCTGCAGGCGGTGCACTTGGCTCGGCAATCACTGTTGAATTCGCAGCTGGAGTATTGGATGCATTCGCATTATCCGCTGGCGCCGCAGCGGTGGCATAAGCATTCGTTGCTGGCTGTTCAGCATTCGTTTGGTTGGCCATATTGCTGGCATTGTCATTGATCGACTGTTGCTGCACATTTTGCGTGACATCAACCACGGGTGCCTCATCAGCAACAGCCGTCGCTGCTAAAAAAACGATGGACGCCCCCATCAATAGGCTTGCGTATTTTTTCATGCGTATTCTCCACCAAAAAAAACCCGAAGCCTTCACTTCGGGTTTTTGTAAAATTATTTATAAACTAAATCCACGCGACGATTTTCCGCCCATGCACGCTCACTGTGTTCCATTGCAATAGGGCGCTCCTTACCATAACTCACCATTTGAATTTGGCTAGGTTTCACACCTTGTTGCTCTAATAGTCGTGCTACCGCTTGATCACGTCGCCAACCTAAACCGACGTTGTATTCACGGCTACCGCGTTCATCTGTGTTACCTTCTAAACGAATTTTGGCATTGGGATGCGCGATTAAATATTTAGCTTGCACTTGCATTGCATTAAGATCTTTAGGGCGCATTGAACTTGAATCAAAGGCAAAATAATAGGATTGGTTAGCTGGCGCTTTTAGTGAATTAATCCGACGGCCAGATCGATCGGTGCGAAAACCACGCTGTGATTGCATCGCGTATGATTGTGCTTGATCGGCACCTGATTGTCCTGCTTGACCATACTGAGCATGCTTACCACCCGTTGTTGAACAAGCTGCTAACGCGATAGCACTAACACCTAGCACAATTGTTTTAGACCATAATCTTAGTTTCATGAATATTTCTCCTTGAGATTATAAAAAAGGCGACCATGCAGGTTCCTGTACTTTACCATCCGTCGCCGGCAATCTGAGTTTGATATTTCCGTCCGTAGAAACCATGGCCAGTACGCCACGGCCCCCGTATTGTGTCGCATATATAATCATTTTTCCATTGGGGGCCAGGCTCGGTGATTCATCGGCACCAGCGCGGGTTAAGATTTGTACTTGTCCAGAATCGAGACTTTGGCGAGCGATGGTAAACATCAGCCCACCATAAATACTGGTTTGGCGATGCATCATTACAATGGCTTGCTCGTCAGGCATAAACGAAGCATGCGCATTGTAGTTACCATCAAAAGTAACGCGCTGCACTTTGCGCGTAGCAAAAATATATCGATAGACTTGCGGGCTGCCACCGCGGCTGGAGGTAAACAATAAAGACTTGCCATCGGGTGCAAAAGAAGGCTCAGTGTCAATCGCGTAACCAAAGGTGAGTTGTTTTAATCGACGATTGCGTAAATCCATTAGGTAAATTTTCGGGTTGCCCGTCAAAGTTAATACTAACGCCATTTTTTTGCCGTCAGGTGAAAAGGCAGGGGCGCCATTAATGCCGGGCTGGCGACTCAGCAACCAACGCTTGCCGCTGGCAAGATCTTGTAAATAAATTGCTGCTTGATGACCTTCAAAAGAAACATATGCAATTTGCTTACCATCCGGCGACCAAACCGGTGACATAATTGGTTCAGCAGAAGACAGTAATACTTGTGGATCAAAGCCATCATAATCTGACACCACTAAATCATATTTTGGTTTTTGGCCAAGATTTTGTTGCACTAATATATAGGCCAACTTGGTTGAAAAAATACCGCGCACGCCAGTTATCTTTTGATAGATCAAATCACTGAAGTGATGCGCCAATTGTCTTAGCGCGGCTTTCTTAACGGTAAAGGTCTCATTCAGTAATACGGTTTGTTTAGAATCGGTTTGGGCTTGTTGATAAACTGCCACGAGCTGCACATTGACTTGATACTTGCCATTGCCTTTCGGTTGGACGGATCCTAATACAACATCATTCACTCGCTGCTGCCGCCAATATTTTAGATTGACTTGTGCTGCATCGGTGACAGCTTTATTAGTATCGTCCGGCGTTTCTACGCGGAACTGACCGCTGCCATCTAAGTCTTTAGTCATGATTTGAGTCAGCATTTGCTGGCCAGGTGCGATAGCTTGTTGTTGATTAGCGAAGGGCAGGATGGCAATGGGGATGGCGGCGCGAACGCCTTGAGTGAGTTCTAGATCCAATGCGGCGAAGGTGGTGCCAGCGTGGAGTGTTGCCAAGAAGAATAGCAGCGCGAAGAACGATTTTTTTAGCATATGAGTTTTAACCTTTATCTATTGGTTTTGCCCTAACCATTCACAATATCCTTGGGCGATACAGTTAACCGAAGCTCTCGAAACTTGTCAAATACCGCGGGATCTTTTGGCACGGGTAAAGGCGACGCCTTTAGGATGGCAACCCGGGCAGAGCGATCCAATGGTGGCGAGCCACTGCTGCGAACCAGCTTGACACTTAACACAACGCCACCTGGCGCCAAATGGATCAAAAATAGGCTTGATAGCTTTTGGTTGGTGTTATCAGGTACCAGCCAGTTTTGCGCGATAGCGGCCAAAATCTTGCCTTTATATTGATCAATAACACCTTCCAGCAGACGCGCATTCTCCTTTTTGATCATGCTTTGATCAGATGAGAGCTGCTGCTGCATCAGTCGCTTTTGCAGCTCTTGCTGCTGTTTGGCCAGCTGCTGCCGATGCTTAGCAGCCGCAGCTTTGTGCTTGGCAGCCAGTTTAGCCGCCTTGGCTTTGGCCAGGCGCTCACGCCGACGCTTAGCAGCAAGTGCACGCTGCTGTTGTTTCAATTGACGTTGCTGTCGCTTGATTCTAGCCAAGCGCCGCTGCTCCTTAACCCGCCGCGCCTTGGCTGCTCTAACTTTAGCTTGCAGTGCGCGCAACTTCGCTTTAGCTTGGCGACGCTCACGTGCATCGCGTTGTTGAATAGATTTGATTTGTTGGTTAACAGCAGTTTGGTTAATGGCAGTTGCTTGAACGATGTGTGGTTGAGAAGTTGTGCTAGCTTGTTGACGGAAGGTTGGCGTTGCAAGCCGCAACGTTAGGGCAAATATCAACGCGATGTGTAAACCGATGGCGATGATGATTGGTATTCGATAGATCCTGGGTATTTTCCACATTTGGCGACTCACTCAATCTGGGCATAGTGTCGCATAAAGTGTTGCTTATTGGTAGTAACGATTGAGGTCGGTATAGACTTGTCGCAGCACCTGCGATCTCAGTTTTGCTGCCGGTAATGCTTGTCCATTTAATTGATCAATCGCGTAATAACCACCCGCATAAATAGTTGTCATGCGATGCGGTTGGACAATGGCGTAATCGGTGTAACTGCTCACAATGGTGAAAAATTTTTGCGCCGGCATAAACAGTGATTGACCGACACTATAATCGCTCACGGGATTGGTCACGCCTAATACGTTGCGCATCAACGTTGGCACAATATCATAATGACTGGTTCGATAGTCAATCACTTGATGCGATTTTCCTGGCCAATACACAATCAATGGTGTGTGAATTTGATAATCATCATAACCACTCGCATGCCCCCATAAACCAAGACCAGTATCATTAAATTCTTCACCATGATCAGATGTCACAATAATGATCGTATTTTTTAACAAGCCTTTGGCTTTTAATGCTTGAATATCTTTACCAATTAATTGATCAACAAAATACACGGCATTTTTATAACGATTTAAATAAGGCTTTGGATTAGTTTGGTTGGTTAACAACAAACGATTACACGTGGTCACAGCGGGTTGAAATGGTTTTGCATAAGCCTGCTTAGAGCCGCACCAATTGTGCACTTCATCATAAAAAACAAAACTAAAAAAGGGCTGTGTTGCAGATTGCTGATGCACAAAGTGTTTAAAATTTCGGGTAATCGCTTGATCGCGTAATGCCACGGTGACTTCAGGTAGCTCGGCTGGCAAGTTGGTAATATCACGAAACACAGTATCTTTAAAATCCGGATAACTTAAAGACGCACTCACAAAAACCCCGGTTCGATAATGCTCTTTTTGCAATTGCTTAATAAAAACTGGACCCAGTTTCTGCTGTAACATCGACCGCCAATACGTCGCAGGCAAACTGTAAAATAAAGAAAAAATTCCCGGTCGTGTACAATTACCGCCACTATCATTGCGTGTAAAAACCAATGAGCGCTGTGCAAGTCGATAAATATTGGGAGTCACACTGGCATTGAACATATCATAACGCCATGAATCAATCGCAATCACCACAATATTCAAGCGTCGTTTTTTTACATGATCAACCAGTGGGTGGAGTGGATACTGTAAGGTCTGATTATTCTGATGGTTTAACAAATGCAGCCCGCTCTCGCCGCTTAAAGCTGCATTGTCCCAAGTAAATGGCGCGACATCCGCGGCCAAATAGTTGTAATAGGGCACAACCCGCGCAATTTGCACTAACATTTTGGCATCGATACGCGCCGCTGTTTTGCGCGCTTTTGCCAAATAAATCACACTAAAATAAATTAAATAAGAACTCAGCAACGACAATAATAAAACACTGATCACCGCCAATGTATGTCGCGGCTTCTTACCATTATGCACCCAGCGCCAAATTTGCAACGCCAAACCCCACTCGATAATAAACAGCACCACGACAACTAACAAAAGCATGACCCATTCGATACTCGACATATCCAAGCTTTGCGAAATAGCGCCGGAGCTGATGATTTGCCAAATCACTCCAGCCAAATGAAATTGATAAAGATGATATAAACAACTGTCGATAATAATTAATGAGGTTAACAAGGTCGCTAGCGCAATGCCGATGCTAATAATGACACGCCGCCAAGGCAAAATCAGTGCGATCAGAAAAACCAACAAACCACTTAGCAAAGCAAAAAAGGCAAGCTGCCCAATTAACGCAAAACCGGTAAACACTGCTGCGATCAAACGACCACCATTATCAAGCAATGGCATACTGTAAAAACTTGGCAAATCCGGAAGGTAGCTCAAGCCTAGCAAACAAAATAGAACAGCATTAGCGATAGCAAACCAAGCGCACCAATGCGCTAATAAGTCTCTTTTGGTCATCTCGTTATTCATGGCGCCTAGAATACACTACAAATCTTAAAGTAATCTGAAAAACCTTCATTTTTTGCGCTTTTTTTGTACACACTATGGCGCTTTTGTAAAATTGATATGGCTCAAGTGGATGGCATAAAGCTGGTAGCCCGAAAAAAATCGGGTTGATATAATCCTTTTTACGCGTTTGAGATAAAGAGGCCTTTTTAACAATCTAACGCTATGACCACTGGGTGCTAAGCCGTGCTATTCATTAGTACATCGCACACCAACTTAGACATGGACGTTTAAGACAAGTTTAAAAGGAATTTGCTCATGGCCTCGATACTAAAAAAAATTGGTAATGCGATACAAACCGGATGGAGCAAATTCGTGAGAAATTTAGAAGCGCTTTTTATTATTAAGAAAAATATCCATGAAACAAATCTCGCCAAAACTAGAGCCGCTTCTAAAAATAATCCCCAAACTCAACCGCCAACCAACACTCCAAGCTCTGCCAATATAGCCACTACTACACCACCCACTAGCCCTCAACCAACTAAGCCAGTTGAAGAAAAAAAACGTAGCAATTCTTTTAATTTATTTAATAGCATCGACCAGCTACCGCTCAAAGAGCGACTGTTGGCTTTTTGGAAAAAATATCAAGCCAGCAA
>CAYXLV010000020.1:9880-13327 GCA_964465995.1 uncultured Coxiellaceae bacterium
CTGGCATTACCGAAGCAAATTTTAGTCATGTTTTTAGAACCATTATTGTGAAAGATGAATTACCTGATTTATTCAACCTGATGTATGCACAACGCCATAATCCAGAGTTCCACTTTATTCGCACACTGCTGACTCACTCAAGCCAAAACAAGCATTGGTCATATCTTTTATCCGGTAATACGCGCCACTATCCAAGCAGCTTATTAAAATTTGAATTGCAGCCACATCAATTAAGAAAAGGCTATAAAGTCTTACCCAATGCGAAAACAAAAACGCTGGGACACCCACTCGATGTCTTTGTGGGATATTATTGGTATCGACAGTCTTATCAATATGAATTCAGTGTTTTTTATTTAACGGACTGCCTAAATCATTTAACGAAGAATAATGTGGAATCTGCCTTTGAAAGCTTAAGACAAGCCTATCTCAACCCAGCCAGTGAAAGTGATGGCAAAATATTGCGCGAGATTTATCAAAAACTGTCTGATCATCTGTACTACGGTGAGCGAGATGAGTCTAAAAAAATCAACAACCTAACTGAATTCCTCAACACATCCACCTCAACACTCCAAACACTACTCAGCGAACACCAATCAATTTATTATCCATTGCTGGAAAAAGCAGAATTTTACAATAGCTACGTTGCAATGGAGCGTTTAATTTTATTAGATATCAAAAAACTCATGGCTGCCGCTGATGCGCCAGACCATCCGTTGCTATTATCCGATGAATTCTTTAAAACATTTAATGACCGACTTGAACGAATCAAGACAGAACATTGGTCGCCAGGCTATACCATCGCCGCCGAAGCTAGTCGTCAGCTGGCTTATTATTACAACGAGCTTGATGGCTATTATTATAGCGGTGCTGTTTTGGGCTCTTCCGAACAAGGCTATGGCTGCGCCAAAGAAGCGAGGGGTATGTGGCATCAAGCGTCTACTAGTAATGTTTTGCTATTCAACCAATCCAAGTTATTACCTAAAGGATCTAAGCAATTTAAAGAATTGCGCGATCATCATATGCAAAATGCGTTTGCATGGATGACCATTGCGAAGCACACAGAAACTTATTCATTTGATATTCGACATAACACGCTTATGAATAAATCACCGCGCGAATGCAGTGCCTTTGTTTTGGCAGGGAAGGATTCTTATCGAGGCATGTTAGATCTTTATAGACAGCAATTAGAAAAGCTCAATTTTTCTAATGAAAAAATCAATACCACCAATGGCGAGAGTGAAAAACACGCTAATGAGCTGTTGATGAACCAAGGCTTTATTGAAGCGCCGCTGCAATCCTATGCGATCGGATATAGCCACTAAACCACTAGCAATCGTTAGTCACTGATAGCTGATGTCGTCAGTGAAGGAGTGATCGCTTCACTTTGTTGACTGCTTACTGCTTGAGAAGCTTTTTGTTTTCTTGCTGCTTGGTATTCACTGAATAAACTGAAAGCAGATGACGACAACTGACTGCCTTTACCCACTAACTTACCAACTTTGGCTTTTGCTTCATGGTGAATCTTATTTTTACCTGCTTGAGCCCAGCTTCTTACATCAAAGTAATCCAGATGACTTTCACCCAGTGATTTAACTAAACAATCAATCGCCTCAATGGCAAGCGTCTCTGCTTGAGCAATTTGCGTGCGATACTGAGTAACTGACGTTTGTGCTTTTTCTTTACTGTCAAAGCTATTTTGAATTTCATTCAACGCACCTTCAAAGAAACTCACTGCGGTGTGAATCCAATCTTGAGCTGAGCTATGGCTTGGCTCTTTTGTGATAATCTCTAACAAGTGCTTATCGACTGGTTCAAGCTCAGTTGTTTTAAGAAAAGTTTTACAAGAAGCTTCAGCAGATTGATTACCAGTCTTTAGAAACTGATCATAATTGCGCATTGCTGCTTTTAAAACGGCCTGAGCTATCAAGCAACGTGCAGCACTGCCTTTATCAAGCTGGTTTAATCCTGTAAAGATATCTGCATGCCAGGAACTTAAATCTTTTGATTGCAACAACTCAAGCAGATCTTCTGCTTTGGCAGATTTTATTAGCTTAATAATTTCATGTTTCACAAAATCTTGGCGGTAGTTCGGATTCTGAAGTGCCAACTGGATTAGACAAGCAACGTCCTCTGCAAGCACTGCTTCGAGGTACGCTTGCTCGTGTTGCAAGTCATTTGCATCAAGCGCCAGGCTAAGTTTGCTAGGCTCTGTTGGTAGCGCTGTTAATTTCATAGCAGTGGCTAACTGTGTCAGTTGACCTTGTGAGTTAATGAGCTTTTCTCGGTTATCAACTGTCAACTTCGCATCTTCAATACGTGCGTATAAATGACCTTTTTCTATGAACAAACGGCATTGAAAATTAAATTGGCCGATGTTGGTTTCATTTTCTGCAAGATGGTTTGTAAAACGAAAAATAAAATTATTGCCATCCACAACATGTAGTTGACGCTGCCACTTACCACTGAATGATACGTTTAACGACCCTAACCAAGTTGCAAAACCATGTGTAAGGGCATCAATTTTTTCACCGTTAAATAATTGATCCGCTGTTTTCATGCCAGCTGCCAGCCGTTTTGGCAATGAAAGTGTGAGCTTATCAATCGTCACTTTTTCATAACGATCTGGTCCTGCTTCAGGCTTTTCCCAAGCTACTGCTTGCAGAGGCACTGCTCGAGTAATAAAACGGTCACCCAAGTCAACTGTTGCCGGGATATTGTCCTGCTCCCTAATGCCAATTTTTTCTCTTAGCCACTCGATTAACTGCCCTTTACTCTCTTTAATGGCTTCCTCAGCTTTTGCAATCGTGGTAACGGTACCAAAACCCGTACCGGTTGATCGTGCAATGATTTTATTGTTTTTAATCTCAGTTAACAGTGCATCGATCATAGTAAAAAATTCGTGGGTGCTAAGGCCTTGGTTGCAATCTATCTGTTGTTGGAATTTATTGATTATGTTAGTTAGTTCATCTTCTTTAGCTTCATAGGCTACTGGCTTACCTGACGTATTTTTCTGCTGCTGCAAATAATCCCGCACTACTTGATCTCGCAACTGCTGAATAAGCTTCAACGCAAGCTCTCGTATTGGATCTTGCCCTAGCCCCAGTTTAAGCTGACGTAGCGAGGTTATTTCCTGCTGCACTTCTCGCAAAGCAAGCGTTTGCTTTGGATTTTTTTTGTTGGCATGTCGCAGCTGATCGCGGCGAGCTAACAAATATTTTAAACGATCATCGACTGATTTAACTCGAGCTAGTTGTCGTTTTAATAGCTCATCTTCGTGGCCGAAAATTTTCTTCTCAATATTTTGCTCACAAAGTTTTATTGAGGCGTCATAATCCGTTTCCACTAACAAAGTTGGATGTCGATAAGCATAATCCGTGCGCACAATTTCCTTATCTAAATCTTTAATAAAAGCATTAAGCTTACGTCGTGAGCGTGTCTCTTTAGAAC
>CAYXLV010000021.1:0-13230 GCA_964465995.1 uncultured Coxiellaceae bacterium
ATGTCCTGGCAGCCACCTCATTCCGGACACTTTATACCATGCTTGGAACTTACAACCATGCTTGGAACTTACAACCATGCTTGGAACTTACAATCCCGCGAGAAATCGCGGGATCCATAAAATCATTCCTGGATTACGCGATCGAGTCGTGCACTAATCCTTACCCACAAATCATGAAAGCAAATTTGCAATTATTTTTTTGTGAATTTAGCTTGTTAAGTGTTGCATATTAATTTAAAAACGAAGCTTGTGAGTAAAGATTAGTGAGCAACTCGATCGCGCAATCTAGAAACAGCGTGTCGACAGGTGGGAGCTATGACAAATGACGGATCTACACGCCGCCTTATCATGTACCAAAAGTACGTCCTATTTTTATTTACCTTGTTAAGACTGTTTTAATCTTGAGCTGTTAAGATCATAGAGAATATTAATCTCGCTTTACTTAACTCTATTAGTACAGCAAACAGCATAAAGGTGAATATATGAAAAGCAGCAATAATAACTCCACACCCGAACTTCCCAATGACATGGTATTTGAAATTTTTTCTTTTTTAGCAGCTCCAGACCTCACCACATGCAGCTTAGTTTCAAAAGCGTACCAAAAACAAGCTGATAATGAACACCTTTGGAAAGCACTTATCTCAAAAGATTTTCCAGATGCCAGCAGCACTCAATCAAAAGCAAGCACCTCTCCCAAAGCTCAATACATTAGCTTATTCAAGCAAAAGAACGCACTCAAGAAGATTGAAAAAGTACCATTTAACGACTTTCAACAAACAGGCTACCAAGGCTACAAAAGTTTCCTCGGCGGCGGCATGATTTAGTAACCTGCCAGGCTTCATGGTATATTGCATAAAATGCAAACGGAGATTCTGCATGCAATACATACAAAACACCTTACTTGCACATGAAGCCATCACCTACTGGACCCGCCCACACTGGATTATCTTTGTAGCGTCTGGCTTCTGGGTCCTACTGGCGATTATCTTTCATTACTTCGGCGCTGATTTTGGGCTCACTCTCTCGCTATTTGGTCGTCCTATTTATTCCGTTATTGCCATTCTGCTGTTCTTTGTTGGACTTTTCTATTTACTTAGCGCTTTTATTACCTACCAAACTTCTGAATACGGCGTCACTAACAAGCGCGTATTAATGAAAACAGGACTGATTCGACGTAATTCTTTGGAAATTTTTCTTGATAAAGTGGAAGCCGTGCGTGTCAATCAAAGCATCCTTGGCCGCATTATTGGTTATGGCTCTATTGCTATTATCGGAACCGGTGGCACCACCGATATTTTCTTTAGCATTCCTCAGCCCTTGGACTTTAGAAAAAAAGTACAGCAGCAAATTGATCTCATGGAAAATAAAGAAAGCTAAGCCTTAAGCAATCACGGTTTTCGCGGCGCGCTCTGGGATTTCTTGCGCTAGCTTTGGTACTAAATAACCCGGCAATTGCGCCGTTAATCCAGCCATTAATTGCTGCGCCCGTGCTTTGGTCACTGCAAAATGCGCTGTGCCTGTAACAGGGTCCAGCAAGTGTAAGTAGTATGGAATAACGCCACTAGCAAACAACCTCTCACTCAGTGTCTTTAACGCAACAACATCATCATTAACCTCATGTAATAACACTGATTGATTCAACAATGGAATACCAGCCTGGCGTAAACGCTGCAGTGCCTCCATCACTGGCTGACTCAGTTCATTCGCATGATTAGCATGCAAAACCACCACACTTTGCAAACGTGTTTGCGCTAACATTGCTACCAAAGACTCAGTCACCCGTGCGGGAATCACAATCGGTAAACGCGTATGCACACGAATGCGTTGTACATGTGGAATATTTTCTAATTCGGCAATCAGTTGGGCGAGTTGTTGATCCTTTAATACCAATGGATCACCGCCACTCAAAATCACTTCATGAATGGAGGTGTCCGCTGCAATATACGCCAACGATTGCGGCCAATGCTTTAAACCAACATTATCCGCATACGGAAAATGCCGCCGAAAACAATAACGACAATTGATCGCACAACTGCCCGCCAAGGTGAATAACACACGACCTTGATACTTATGCAACAAGCCTGGCGCCTTGGTGAACTTTGCTTCTTGCAAAGGGTCTTGCTGATAACCTGGCGTCTCAACTATCTCGGCCTGCACCGGCAACACTTGCAGTAACAGTGGATCTTTAGGATTTTGTTTTTGGATACGCGCCACAAAACTGTGTGGCACCCGCAGCGAAAATTGTTGCAAAGCTTGCTGACTGATAGGCAAATCATCGACCCGGATATCGAGCAACGCACACAGCTCGTCAATCGTCTTTACCACATGTGCCAATTGTTGTTGCCAAGTCGATTCAGGCATTTTTTCTCTCAAATTTAAGTGGCCGCTAGGATACTGAACTTCTGTAGCAGCGTAAAGGCGCACGGCGGATTGATCCTTTGCTACCCAAAAAAAATCTGTATAATCAGAACCATGATACGGATATCTCTTGCCATCATTCTATTTTTCCTAAGCCTGCCCGCAACCATTTATGCGCAAACTTGGAATAATCCGCACCAAGGCAGGCATCAGCAAAATGTACGCTATAGCGCTTTTGCAGGACCACCGAAAACACTCGACCCAGCGCGTTCTTATTCTTCTGATGAAATGCAATTTATCGCTCAAATTTACGAACCACCATTGCAATACCATTATCTCAAACGCCCATTTACTTTAGTCCCTCTCACTGCCACGCAATTACCCACCGTGACGTATTACAATAAAGCCGGCAAAAAATTACCGCTGACCACCAATCCTAATCAAGTGGCTTATAGCGTTTATGATATTTACCTTAAGCCAGGCATTTTTTATCAACCACACCCAGCGCTGGCTAAAGATGACCAGGGTAAATACATTTATCATCAACTGGCCGAACGTGACTTAGCCGGCATTTACAAATTGCAAGATTTTAAAAAAACCGGCACGCGTGAAGTGACCGCAGCGGATTATGTCTACCAAATAAAACGCCTCGCTAGCCCAAAAACACAGTCACCTATTTTGGGGGTGATGAACAAACATATTGTCGGCTTAAAAGAGTATGCCAAAGAACTCAGCCAAGCTTACGAAAAAATGATAGTGCAACGTGATAAACAAGCTTTTCTCGATTTACGCCAACATCCCATTACCGGCGTCAAAGTCATTAGCAAATACCACTATCAAATTAAAATCAAAGGCGCCTATCCACAATTTAAATATTGGCTAGCAATGCCTTTTTTTGCGCCGATTCCATGGGAAGCAGATTTGTTTTACAGCCAACCTGGCATGAAAGCAAAAAATATTAGCTTAGATTGGTACCCAATTGGCACAGGCCCATATTTATTGGCTGAAAATAATCCAAACAAACAAATGGTATTGTTGAAAAATCCGAATTTTCGTGGTGAAAAATATCCGGCAGAAGGCATGCCTGGTGATGCTAAAAAAGGCTATTTAATCGATGCCAATCAAAAGATGCCCTTTATTGATAAAGTTGTTTTTAGCTTGGATAAAGAAAGCATCCCGCGCTGGAATAAATTTTTGCAAGGTTATTATGATAAGTCTGGAATTAGTGCCGATAGTTTTGATCAAGCGATTAAAATTGATAAAAATGGCCAGCCCGTATTAACCAAATCGTTAAAAGATAAAAAAATTCGTCTACACACCACCGTCAGTCCTGCTATTTTTTATATCGGTTTTAATATGCGCGATGATGTTGTCGGCGGTTATGGACCCAAACAACAAAAACTACGCCAAGCTATCGCCATTGCGCTAGATTATGAAGAATATATTTCTATCTTTATGAATGGCCGAGGTATCGCTGCACAAGGCCCAATTCCACCCGGCATTTTCGGTTATCGTGCCAATAACATTAATCACTTTGTCTACTTTAAAAAAGGCGGAATCGTCAAACGCAAACCATTGGCAGTGGCAAAGCAACTCTTAGCCGAAGCTGGCTATCCTGGCGGACGCGACCCAAAAACAGGTAAATCTCTGGTATTAAATTATGATGTCACCACGACTGGCAATCCGGATGATCACGCGCGTTTTAACTGGATGCGTAAACAGTTTGCAAAACTGGGCATTCAATTAAATATCCGCAGCACGCAATACAATCGTTTCCAAGATAAAGTGCGAACCGGCAACGCGCAAATTTTCTCATGGGGTTGGATGGCTGACTACCCAGATCCTGAGAACTTTTTGTTTTTGTTATATGGCCCAAATAGCAAAGTAAAATACGGTGGCGAAAATGCGGCTAACTATAATAATCCCGCCTTTAATAAATTGTTCGAAGAAATTAAAAACATGCCCAACGGCCCCAAGCGCCAACAAAAAATTAACACATTATTAGAGATCGTTCGCAAAGACTCACCCTGGATCTGGGGTGTTCATCCAATTGACTTTACCTTAAGCCATGCTTGGAATCGCCCAACCAAACCGCATGCGATGGCTAATAACACGTTAAAGTACGAACGCTTAAATACACCATTACGCGCTAAGCTACGCAAGCAATGGAACAAACCTATTTTATGGCCACTGTGGGCGTTACTGGGATTTGTGGTTTTGATGTTTGTGCCGCTAACCGTCACCTTTTGGCGTCGCGAGAATCGTCCAACGATTAAGCGAGAAGAGGATTAATTATGCTTGCTTATATTTTACGTCGAATTATTTATGCAATTCCCATTTTAATTGGGGTCAATATTATTACCTTTTCTTTATTTTTTATGGTGAATACACCCAACGATATTGCACGCATGCAATTAGGACAAAAACGTGTAACGCCGGCAGCTGTGCAGCGTTGGAAAAAACAACAAGGTTATGACAAACCACTTTTTTTTAATGCCGCCGCATCTGGTTTAAAACACATTACTGATACACTATTTTTTACCAAATCCATTAAATTATTTGCTTTTGACTTTGGTTCCTCAATGCAAGGCCGTGATATTAGCCATGATATCAGTCAACGTATGTGGCCCAGTTTAGCGTTAGCGATTCCCACGTTATTAGTTGGACTGGCAGTTAATATTACGTTTGCCTTATTGCTTGCCTTATTTCGTGGCACCTATTTTGATATTTTTGGCGTTGTTTTATGTGTCATTATGATGTCGATCTCCGGCTTGTTTTATATCATTATCGGTCAGCACTTATTTGGCAAAGTATTACAACTCGTACCCGTGTCGGGTTATCACGGCGGATTTGAAGCCTTTAAATTTTTAATATTGCCCGTCACGATTGGTGTGATTAGCGGCATTGGTGCGGGCACGCGTTGGTATCGCACCATTTTCTTGGAAGAGCTGCATAAAGATTATGTGCGCACCGCTCGCGCCAAAGGTTTATCAGAATTAGTGGTTTTATTTAAGCATGTTTTAAAAAATGCGATGCTGCCTATTTTAACCGGCGTGGTGGTGATTATTCCCATGTTGTTTTTAGGCAGTTTGATTATGGAATCTTTTTTTGGCATTCCAGGTTTAGGCAGCTATACGATTGATGCAATTCAACAACAAGACTTTGAAATTGTCCGCGTGATGGTTTTTATAGGCACATTGCTGTATATCGCCGGCTTAATTCTTACCGATATTTCTTACAGCCTGGTTGATCCACGCGTTAAATTAGGTAGCGATACAATTTAAGGATACGAATAACCGATGACCACACACATACATTCAGCCATGTTGGTTAGCGACTGGATTGTCTACGGACTACTCGTGCTGGCGATTGGCTTTGCTATTTGGATTTATCGTCAACCGCATTATCGTGAACCTTGGCGGCAGGTGTTTCAAAAACGCTTGGGCATGATTGCTTTAGTCTTTTTAATTTTTTATGCGGCGATTGGTTTGCTGGATTCGATTCACCTGCGGATTGAAAAGCAAAATACCAATGGGCAAGTGGTGAGTTCGCAAGTTTATAGCGTGTTTGATTTGTTGATTGCTCCGATTGGGCAAGAGGAAGAAAAAACCTATTCAGCACCTTTTGCGACCACACTGTTTACTCAAACTTTAGTGACTTTGCCAAATGGTAAAGATATTCGCACGTATCCGCGCTTGCGTTATGGTGGTGCGCACTTGCAAAATCCTGCGACGGAAAAATCACGCGATATATTGCTTCGATCACTAATGGGTATCAGCATTGGTATTATCGCGTTTATGCTGGTGAGCTTTTTATTTGTGATCATCCTTGCCATGCGCCATCGCATCAGGCTCTCCCAATCGTTTAAACAATTGCTACATGGCAAGACCGTTATCGCTTGGCGTGAAGCACTGATTACTGCCGGGGTTATTTTTATTGCTATTGGTTGGCTGGGTAGTTTAGCCACGCATTATCATATTTTTGGCACGGATAAAATTGGGCGCGATGTATTTTATGAGGCATTAAAGAGTATTCGCACTGGCTTATTGATTGGCACCTTAACCACAATATTTATGCTGCCATTTGCTTTAAGCCTTGGCACTATTGCCGGATATTTTCGTGGCGTTGCTGATGATATTATTCAATATATTTATACCACCTTAAGTTCTATCCCTGGCGTGTTATTAATTTCTGCCACTATTTTGGTTTTACAAGTTTATATTTCTCGACACAGTGATTTATTTCCAAGTTTAATGCAACGTGCTGATGCGCGCTTGTTAGCGTTATGTTTTATTTTAGGTATCACCAGCTGGGCGAGCTTATGTCGACTCTTGCGCGCGGAAACTTTAAAGTTACGCGGCCAAGAGTTTATTCAAGCAGCACATTCTCTCGCCGTGCGGGATGGCAAAATTATTTGGCGGCATATTATGCCAAACGTTATGCATATTGTTTTAATCACGTTGGTGTTGGATTTTAGTAGCCTTGTCTTGGCAGAGGCAGTGTTATCTTATGTCGGTGTCGGCGTTGATCCAACGACTTTTAGTTGGGGGAATATGATTAATAGTTCACGCTTGGAATTAGCGCGTGAACCAATTGTGTGGTGGCCGTTATTGGCGGCTCTGGTATTTATGTTTTTATTAGTATTGGCAGCTAATTTATTTGCTGATTCAGTACGTGATGCATTTGATCCGCGCTTGCGCGAAATTTCTGAGACCTCAAATTATGAGTAACGATATCATTCATATTAAACATCTCAGCATTGCGTTTGGCCGCTTTGCGAAACAACGTGCCGTGGATGATGTAAGCTTTTCGATTCAAAAGGGCCAGTCCTTAAGTCTTGTGGGTGAATCCGGTAGTGGTAAAAGCTTAACGGCATTAGCGATGATGCAGTTGTTACCGCATACGGCTCGCGTGGCTAGCAAGAGCCAAGTCTTGTTTAATGGTCGAGATTTGTTAACCGTCCCTGAAAAAAAGATGCGCCAAATTCGTGGCCGTCACCTTGGGATGATTTTTCAAGATGCCATGTCGGCTTTTAATCCAGTATTAACTATCGGCCAGCAATTACATGAAGTGGTTAATCTGCATCACTCACTCAAACGCCAAGCTGCGCGACAGCATGTGCTTAACTTGCTAGAAGAAGTTGGTATTCATGATCCGGATTTTTGTTATCGTGCTTATCCACATGAATTATCCGGCGGCATGCGCCAGCGCGCTATGATTGCGATGGCGTTGTGCGGTGATCCTAGTCTTATTATTGCTGATGAACCAACGACAGCACTGGATGTAACCATTCAAGCGCAGGTGCTCGATTTATTATTAAAACTGAAAAAAACGAAAAATGTGAGTTTGTTATTTATTAGTCATGACTTAGCGGTGGTGTCTAAGTTGGCTGATGAAATTGTGGTGTTAAAAAATGGCGCCATCGTCGAGCAAGCGGTAGCGCGTCGTTTTTTCCAACACCCACAGCAGCAATACAGCAAGGATTTACTGGCTGCAATTCCGCAAAACCACGTGCAACATGAACCAGCTCAAGGGACACCCGCACTATTAACGGTTGAAAACTTGCAAGTGTATTTTCCAATTCGCAAAGGTATCTTAAAACGTACTGTCGGCCACGTAAAAGCGGTCGATAATATTAGTTTTAATTTACCCATGGGACAAACCATGGCACTGGTTGGTGAATCGGGATCCGGTAAAACAACGACGGGTAAAGCGATTTTAAGGTTGTTACCAGTCACTGCTGGCAATGTGCGTTTTGCGCAAAATAATCTCACGACCTTAGCGAATAAAGCCGTGCGGCCGTTGCGTGCGAATATGCAATTTATTTTTCAAGACCCATATGCTTCATTAAATCCACGGATGATGGTGGTTGATTGTATTGCTGAAGGGTTACTGGCATTAAAAAAATGTCGTTCTCGCAAAGCAGCAACTGCTAAGATTGATCAATTGTTAGAACAGGTTGATTTGCCACTGGATGCTAAGTGGCGTTATCCACATGAATTTTCGGGCGGACAACGTCAGCGTATTTGTATTGCACGAGCACTTGCGTTAGAACCACAGCTGTTAATTTTGGATGAGCCGACTAGTGCGCTTGATGTGTCGATTCAAATGCAAATTTTAAAATTGTTACAACGCTTGCAGCAAGATTTAAATTTATCGTATTTGTTAATTACTCATAATTTATCGGTAGTTGCTTATATGGCGCATACAGTGGCTGTTATGTATCGCGGCAAAATTGTTGAACAAGGTGCAACGAAAGCGCTACTCACCAATCCGCAGCATGATTACACGAAGCAGTTATTAGCATCGGTACCAACCATCAACTCTCATCATTCAGCGAGTCAAAATTTATGAATCATTGTGAAGATATTCTGTTTGAGCAACAAAATACCGTTGGTATTATTTTGATAAACCGTCCAAACGCATTAAATGCATTAAATATGAATATGATTGCTTTGCTGTCGAATCAGTTAGCTAAGTGGGCCATTGATCCTTCAATTCAAGCGGTGATTATTAAAGGTGAGGGTGATCGTGCCTTTTGTGCGGGTGGAGATATTCGTGCTATTTACCAACAACGGCATACCAACCTAGAAGCAGCCCGCCAATTTTTTTGGGCAGAGTATTCCATGAACGCGCAGATTTATCATTTCCCCAAACCCTATATTGCTTTTTTAGATGGCATTACGATGGGCGGCGGCGCGGGTCTGTCCATGCATGGGCAATTTCGAGTTGCTACTGAACGCTTGGTGTTTGCAATGCCAGAAACTGGTATCGGTTTTTTTCCCGATATTGGTGCCGGTTATTTTTTAACGCGTTGTCCCAATAAATTAGGTTGGTATCTTGGCTTGACGGGAAATTCGATTAAAACCGGTGATGCTGCACAACTTGGTTTAACCACGCATACCGTAACGCATGATAATTTAAGCGCACTGCAAGATGCTTTGATTGCTGCTAAATTGACTCAACAAAATGCTAGCTCAATGGTCAATGATATTTTGCAGCAGTTTTCTGCATCAATATCTGACACTCACTTGTGGGAGCATCGAGATGTTATTCAGCAATGTTTCGCTAAAAATCATCTAAACCAAATTTTACAAGCGCTAAGCAATTCAGATAATCCCATTTGCCAACAAGCAGCGACTACTCTTGCCACACGCTCACCCACGGCATTGCATGTGACCTTCCAACATTTAAATCGCAGCGCAACAATGGATTTTGATAGTGTTATAAAAAATGATTACGACATTGCCCAGCATTTTTTGCATAGCCATGACTTTTTTGAAGGTGTTCGCGCTGCCGTTATCGATAAAGATCGCCAACCTCGTTGGCAACCTGCGACTTTAGATGCGATTGATGCAGACAATATTGCTGCTTATTTTAAACCGATGGGTGAGCGGTTACCCATTTAAGGAGCGGCTCTTTCTTTTGCAAAAGGTATCGCTCTGTGATCCATAACCTCTATAGGGTTTTACTTTGATTTTTGATGACATCCCTTTGATAAGCCAAGCATCATATTGTGCCTGTAAATTAGTCCAACTCTCCACACTTGTTTGAAAAAATTTTGCTAATCGCAATGCCATCTCTGGGCTAATACCAGCACGTCCATTCAGCAATCGAGAAAGCGTCACGCGACTCACATTAAGATGCTGCGCTGCATCAGTAATGGAAAGACCTGTCTGATCAATTAATGCATCTTTTACAATAAGCCCTGGATGTAATGGTTTATGTATCATCTTCCACCTCACCTAGTGATAGTCCAAATAATCTAATAAAATGGCATGCCCATTTTCAAATTTATAAATCACTCGCCAATTTCCACTAACTGATACAGCAAAATAATCTTTGCGATTTCCCTTTAAAGAATGAAACTTCATGCCTGGTAAATCCAAATCATCAGGCTTTATGGCTGCATCTAGTCTTTGTAAGATAATAGTCAAGCGAGTACTATGTTTATGTTGAATGCCTTTGGTACTACCTGTTTCATAGAACTGTTTTAATCCTTTATGCTTCCAACTTTTTATCATGTGTTAAATGTAGCGCATCACGATACAGATTTCAAGTAATACTCAAATATAGTCCGGAAGCACAAAGAAGGATGCAATTTTTCCCACTAATTTTCAGGTAGTTAGGCTATTTATTAGATGCGCTGCAACTGCGCAGTTGGCTTAACTTAGCCGAGACAATATCCATAACGTTACTTTTGCTGCATCGCGGGATTTAAATCGCTACACTCTCCTCTGCATTAATCAACCTATCGACCTTTGATGACTTTATATCGTTATTATCAACTCACTTTTTTATTACTGCTGACTTGCTCTATTAATGCGTGTACCACTGTAAGCAATGATGCAGCTGCTACTGCCAATATTCAATTAGGTATGATGTATTTGCAACATAACAATATGCCTGATGCAAAAACTTGTTTGCTTAAAGCGGTTCATGCAGCACCGCATTCAGCGGCAGCTTGGTATAGCTTTGCTTATTTTGAAGCGAAAACAGGGCATGTGTCGCAAGCAGATTTTTATTATCGAAAAGCGATTGCTATAGATCCGCACTCGGGTGCTGCGCTGAATAATTATGCGGTTTTTTTATGTCAACTTGGAAAGTATCAAGCAGCAATGCATGCCTTTTTAGCGGCGGCTAATTGTCCGAACTATATTCAAGTGGCTGATGCTTATGAAAATGCCGGGCTGTGTGCGCGCCAGCAGCAACATATTAATGAAGCAAAAATTTATTTTAAAAAAGCGTTGGCTAATGATCCAAAACGTAGCAGTGCATGGCGTGCTTTAGCTGCACTTAACAACCCGGCACATAACCTTTAGCGCACGCGCCGCCACCACTTGTCCAAGTGATGCCGCTGGAATTTAACGTTGGAGTTAGCACGTAGGTGTCATCAAGCAAAAAACCGTTGCTTGCTTGTGGCGTCACAGTAATCACACCATTAACGATGGTTACTGAACTGACTCGACCATCTACACCGGCTGTCACATTGAGCGGGATACCATACGCACCGCCATTACAGCCTGTCACTGTGGCTAATTTTTTGGCGCATTGGGAAACGGCGACTTTTAATTGATCTGCTGTGCGGACAACATCGGCGAACTGCGTTTTTTTTGTGTAGTGTAAATAAGAAGGGACCACGATAGTGGCTAAGACCACCACAATCGCAATGGCGATCATTAGCTCCATTATCGTAAAACCTGATGATTTTTTAATGCTTTTCATGACCGCGCCCCCATCATCGTCATTGAAACCAGATTAGGGATATTTCCATATACCTTAAGTGCATTTGCTTGCTCAATCTATAGTAAACTCCTACCGGCTTTGCAAATAAAGCATCTCTTGGAAAGGGTTATCTTTTCGCATGAAAAGCTGTGGGCTAGCAGATATAACCATCAACATTCTCACTTGACACCAGCCCGACAAATCGACAGAATTCGTATTCCCGCGAGGTTGGCTATGTAGCTCAGCTGGTTAGAGCACAGCATTCATAATGCTGGGGTCCCTGGTTCAAGTCCAGGCATAGCCACCACTATCAATCCGATTCAAAGATAACTATTCAATCCAGCAGCCTAAACTGAGTCCGTTTTAATGCAAACGATGCTATAGCAGCGAGCTCTGCGATAAGTGACATAGCGTGTAATAAAGTGCTATGGCACGCGCTAACCTATTGATATATCGATCTGGATCCGACTATTATGGCATCAATACCAGTTTAGTCTTGACCATACTGGGATGGATGCTAGAATGGTCTTATGAAAAGAGCCCTAGAACCATACGTCAAGAGAGACCTAGCCCAAAAAATTGTATTGGTCATGGGACCACGCCAGTGCGGCAAAACCACCTTAGCAAAACAACTTTACGAGAATTATGATTATCTAAACTATGATGCCGGCGAAGATCGACTGGTGTTAAAAGAAAAAAGTTGGGATCGCGCCAAGCCGCTTATTATTTTTGATGAACTACACAAAATGCAAGAGTGGAAACGCTGGCTGAAGGGCGTTTACGACACAGAAAGCATTCCGCCCGAGCTGCTCGTCACAGGCAGTGCCCGCCTAGATATTCATAGCAAAGTAGGCGATTCTCTTGCAGGGCGTTATTTTCAATATCGTCTACATCCTTTAGATATGAAAGAAGCTGTGCGTTACTGGCAAGATGATCAGCAAGAAATTTTTAATCGTCTTTGGCATTGCAGTGGATTTCCAGAGCCCTTTTTAAATGGAGACCCAACGTATTACAAACGCTGGAGGCGTAGTCATTTAGATATTATTTTACGTCAAGATTTAATTGATATTCATGCGATACGAGATATTCAAGCAATTGAAACACTTGTTATGCTGCTAAGAGAGCGAGTCGGCTCTACTATTTCATTTGCAAACTTAGCGCGCGACTTAGAGCGTGACGCCACGACGATTAAACGATGGCTGCAGCTTTTAGAAAATCTCTATGTTATTTTCAAGGTAACGCCTTACCATAAAAATATTGCGCGCACTTTATTAAAAGAACCGAAATATTATTTTTACGACCACACTTATGCCAAAGATGCCAATGGTCCTCGCTTAGAAAATTTAGTGGCATGTGCTTTATTAAAAGAATTACATTTTATTGAAGATATAACCGGAGACAAAGCTTCACTGCATTATCTGCGCACCAAAGATGGCAAGGAAATTGATTTTCTCACTTGCATTGATCACCAAGTAAAACATCTGATTGAGGTCAAGTCTTCTGATGCATCGCCTTCAGCAGCATTCAAACATTTCGAAAAATTCTTACCTGATGCTCAAAATATACAACTGTTAAAACAACTCAGCAGTGAAAAAAACTACCCAAGCAAAATAGAGATTAGCTCTTTAATTAATTGGATTGCAAATT
>CAYXLV010000022.1:0-12614 GCA_964465995.1 uncultured Coxiellaceae bacterium
TGGCTACTTTGCTGGATTCATTTACTGGTTCCCAAAAACCTTCGGTTTCAAGCTGGATGAAAAACTGGGTCGTTATTCATTCTGGTGCTGGATTACCGGTTTCTATGTTGCCTTTATGCCTTTATATGTATTGGGTTTAATGGGCATGACTCGACGTCTTAATCACTACGGTGCAGCGACTGGTTGGCATCCGTACCTTGTGGTTGCCGCGTGTGGTGCTGCCATTATCGGCTTAGGTGTTGCTTTCCAAATCGCGATGCTGGTTAAAAGTATTAAAAACCGCAAAGCCTTGGCCGTTGGTAATGACGCTTGGGGCGATGGCCGTACCTTAGAATGGTCGATTCCTTCACCACCACCTTTTTATAACTTTACCCACACACCCACTGTTACAACCCGCGACGCGCATTGGACGATGAAAGCCAATAACGAACAACCGAAAAAAGCGCCTTTTGCTGATATCCATATGCCTAAAAACACGGCAACGGGTTTTATCATTGCAATGTTTAGCGCCGCCTTTGGTTTTGCGATGACCTGGCATATTACTTGGTTAAGCGTGTTTAGCGTGGCCGGTATTGTGGCAACGTTGATTGTTCGATCTTTTAACTTTAGTACCGACTATTACGTTAAAGCTGAAGAAGTTGCTGAGATTGAACGTGAAATCGAAAAACGCCAACCTGGTGCGAGCGATGACACATCTCGATCCACAGATTCAGAAGTTTATGCATAACATTATTTTTTGCTAAAGGGCTTAATAACTATGACTGATTTAACTGCAACTCATGACCACCATCATAATACTGATGCCATTGATGTCTTTGGCTTTTGGATTTACATCTTAAGTGACTGTATTTTATTTGCGACCTTGTTTGCCGCTTATGCTGTTTTACATAACAACACTTTCGGCGGTGCAAGCATTAAAGAATTGGTCAGTCTACCTTACGTGCTTGCAGAAACTTTATTTCTATTAGCCAGTAGTTTCACCTATGGCCTTGCGATGTTGGGTTTATATAAATCCAATAAACAACGCGTGATTAACTGGTTAGTCATCACCTTCTTGTTTGGGCTTGGCTTTGTGATCATGGAAGTGAATGAGTTTGTGCACCTATATATGGAAGGACACGCTTGGCACACCAGTGCTGCCATGTCGGCCTTTTTCACACTAGTTGGCACGCACGGACTGCACGTTAGTATCGGCTTATTATGGATGGCCACCATGATTTTCCAAGTTTGGAAATACGGCACCAGTAAAACCATGGGCCGACGCCTCACTTATCTTGGCTTATTTTGGCACTTCTTAGATATCGTTTGGATTTTTGTATTCACCATCGTTTACTTAATGGGGGCAGTATAATGTCAGAGCACACAAGTACCGCAACTTACGGCACTGGTCGTAAAACGCTTAAGTCTTATATTATTGGCTTAAGCCTTTCACTGATTTTTACGTTTATTGCTTTTGGCATTGTTGGCCATCATGCCATGGCCAATACGGCTATTTATATCGCCTTAGCGGTGTTAGCCGTGTCACAGCTATTTGCACAAGTGGTTTTCTTTTTACGCCTTAACGCTAGTGCCGAAGGACGTTGGACGTTAATGCCATTCCTATTTGCTATTTTAATCGTGGCAGTACTTGCTGGCGGCTCACTATGGATTATGTATAACCTGAATTACAACATGGTACATTAAGTGAAGTTCATTTCGATCACCAAGCCCGGCATTATCTTCGGTAATGCCGTGACGCTGACCGGTGCTTTTTTTCTTGGCTCAAAAGGCCATTTTCATCCCATTCTTTTTTTAGCAACACTGATTGGCATGTCCTTGGTGATTGCTTCTGGCTGTGTGTTTAACAATTATATTGATCGTGATATCGATCGTTTAATGGAGCGCACGAAGAATCGGGTGATGGTGCAAGGTTTAATTTCACCATCGCTGGCCATTGCCTATGGCATCTTGCTAGGTTTAGTCGGTTTTTTATTGCTTTATTTTTTTGTTAATCCACTCACCACTTTGGTTGCGTTGATCGGTTTTATTGTTTACGTGGTGATCTATAGCCTGCACTCCAAACGCCAATCCATTTACGGCACAGCGATTGGCGGTATCGCCGGTGCGTTACCGCCAGTTGTTGGTTACTGTGCAGCGACAAACCATTTTGATGCCGGCGCCATTATTTTATTTGCGATTTTATTTTTTTGGCAGTTACCACACTCTTATTCGATTGCGATTTTTCGGTTTAAAGATTATGCGGCTGCCAGCATTCCAGTGTTACCTGTTAAAAAAACGATTCATTACACCAAAGTTAATATGGTGCTCTGTATCATCGCGTTTACCGCGGCAGCAGTGATGTTGACCGTATTTGGTTATACCAATATGGCTTATTTTATTGTTGCCTTAGGACTTGGTTTGATTTGGTTAAGCCTTGCCATCAAAGGCTTTAAAACCAATTGTGATACCGCTTGGTCGCGGCAGATGTTTAGCCTTTCTATTTTAAACATCACGTTGCTGAGCTTGGTGATGGCGATTCGGTAAGTAAAATATCATCACAACCTTATCTTATCTGAGGCGGCGAACCAACCGGCGAACCAACAGAGCTTCTCAATTTATTTATTTCTTGGCTGCATCTCTTCTTATTAGGGTTAGCAAACAGAGTAGTTGGCACCACCCTTTTTCCTGTATCCGTCCCTGAGGGCGACTGAGCTTGTTTTTTTGGTGACTTAGATGGGTGCTTACTGCATACATGCGACGCCACTGTAGACCTCGCTTCTTTCTGAGGACTTGTCCTTTTCACTTTGTTACTTGGAGGCTTAGCTCCAACTTTGGCTGAAGAAGGTCTAGCCATTGGTTGAACTTTCCAAGTATTTGCATTTGTACGCTTAGTTCGATCAATGGGTTGTTGAGGTAAGTTATTTTTATGAGTAATTTCATGCTCATTAGTTTGGGTACTAGATGCAGTAGGCTTTTTTTGGTATGGGCTTAGTGTAAACACATAACTTGACCCAAACGTTTTGATATTATACAACCGACCTTCATCATTAATATGGTCTGCCTTCACACTAGAGTCATTATACTGCTTAGCAAATAGTTTGAAGATTTCATGTACACGACTCAAAGCTTCTGGAAAAAACTCCTTTATTGCTCGTTCTTCCTTATCTTTTCGCAGGTTCTTAAGTTCATTTCTATGCAAACTGAGCTTGTTGTCAGATGCTCTTCCATTCAGCATTCTTTCCAAGCCATCCAAAGATGCTGGTACTTTGATTTTAATAATATCCTTTTTTCTGTTGCCAATCATTTCAGATAGCAATAAAGGATATCTTGCCAGTCTTTGTGCTGGCTGTATCATATAATCATCAAGAGCTAATTTATTACTTTTTGATCTCGCTTGCTTAAATTTATCAATACAATTCCTCAGCTTCGAGTACTTATCTGTGTTAAGCACATCATTACATACTGTCTTTATCGTGTTGTTATTTTGAAAAGCAGAAACGATATTATTGAGCGCCTTTAGTCTTGACTGAAAAGGCACACCACTAACCAACTCCTCTAACTTTGTCACAGCATCATCGTAATTATCCGCTGATAGCTTTTCAGCATCTATTGCAGACAATAAGTTTTTTGAAAGGTGCTCAGCACAATTATCAAGATACACAGAAAGCTGCAAAATTTTTTCTGCTTCCTCCGATTGTTTCTCCTGCTCGGGTAGGTTTTCATGCAGCTGTTTGAGTTCTTTACTCATTGAACCAAGCTCAGCCATATTTGCGCAGAAGCTATTCTCTGTCTGCAAAAACTCTCTTAGTCGGTTCACAGACTCCAGCTGTTGATTATTTTCAGCCACTTCTTGCTTGGATTCTTTTTCAGGCGGTAGCGCGACATCCTTCACAGGCGATGTTGGTGGCAAAGCAGACTTTGGTTTGGATTGTTTAGCTGCTTTCGCTTTCTTCAAATCAATGTAGTATTTTTCCCTTTCTGGATGACCATTGAAGATAGAGCCCATAAAACCAATGCCGTACGGAGCAACTATTTTATTGTATGCTTTTACAATTTTCTCAAAGTTGTACTTATGACCACGAATATCAGTGATGAAAAGTTTATTAAGAGTGAGCAAATTCATGTTAGTTTGCAGCAGCTGATTCATGGGTCTAATAAATTCGGGTTGTTTTTTTGCGCCCTGTAAATAGTAGTAGATGACCATCAAGCGTCCCGTATCCGATAATGAAGCAAAACTATTCTCTAATACCTTACTTGCTTTGCTAACAAATTCTGGAGATCTAAGCGCCACTAAAGGTAAATGTGTCGCTAAAGTTATCAGCCACTCGGCAGTTAATTCTTCAGTGGCGCATAAGCGTTCAAAAATACTCATCACCACAGCCTCTAGTTTTGCCTTCTCTGTCTTCAGCAAAAAACTAAATGTGCCACTTTCACAAACTTCCAAGCTATCAAGCAGTTTTTTCAACGCATCATTTAACTCGACGAAGTCTAGATTCGTTGATGATAATTTGCTTAACGCTTTGTCGGTACTGATAATTTTGTTTTTTAGCCCACGAAAGA
This sequence comes from uncultured Coxiellaceae bacterium, assembly GCA_964465995.1. Taxonomy (GTDB): domain Bacteria; phylum Pseudomonadota; class Gammaproteobacteria; order Coxiellales; family Coxiellaceae; genus CAYXLV01. Next base: position 4,540 of record CAYXLV010000022.1, read on the forward strand.
AAATACTCTTTAAAAAACCCCAAGGCGTCTTAAGATTTGTCTGCAGATTCTGAGCAAAATGATCTTTAAAGGAGTCCATCATTGCAGCCGACTGCAGCTTACAAATTTCGACCTGCGCCTCGTTTTGCTTATCGCGCCCCTTTATGGCAGCAATAACAGATTGCTTTGCACTGCGTTGCAAAATCGCCAAACTAGGATGCATACCCTCACGCCAGGTTTTTGGTAATGATTCAAGTGTTCCCATACTGGCGATAGAAAGCTTCATTTCTTCGTATAGTGATTGCGACTGCTTATCTATGTTTTCATCAGCATAGGTTAAGCAGCCTTCATAGAGCTCTAACTGGATCAACAGCCGTGTCTTATTCAACTGATGCGCATCATATCTGCTATCAAACTGGAAAGACTTATGCGGCTTGAACTCGGCAGCTTCCAACAACTTAGGGGAAAGCGCTTCAAAAAAAATCTCAAGAAAAGTCATTAGTTTTTTCAAGGTATGCAGTTTGGTAAAGTTAGCTCCAATATCAGTTACCCAGTCTTTTGTAGCAGCAAGGCTAAAATGAGAAATCAGTCTATACACATCAATCAACTGACGCAGTTTCTGCTCTTTGTCTATATTGCTCGACATCTTTGCTGATAGGGAAAAAACGCCCTTATGCAAGGTTGGAAAGTCAGAAGCCCCGTTCGGCAATAGCTCAACCACAGCTTGTTGCAAAGTAGGCCAGTGCTCATCGAAGCGTTTACAGTTTGTCTGAATAATATTGTGAGATAAAATTGCAAAAGGATCGCTAATTCCTGGACGCTGACTATCAGACATTGACTATATCTCCAAATGTATCTTACTTAACCCTACAGCTCGCATCTGCTCCCTCATTTCCCTGCCATCGGAAACTGACGACTTAATTTCAGTTTTTATTTTGCTGTTTTTATGTACAATTGGTTGCGGATGCACGTTTGCAGCATTATAACCACTTCTACCGGGTTTTTGGAAGGTTTTTTTAGAGTTTTTCTAGTTGAGCGCTAAGTTATAAAATAATGGAAATGCATTTGGAGAAAGCTAATGACGAGCGCAAAGGAACTTATTAACACTCTCAATTTACAACCACACCCCGAAGGTGGGTACTACAAAAGAACGTATGCATCGGCGCACAGCATTATGCTTGCTAACTCGCAGCGTCGGTTGATTGGCTCTGCCATCTATTACTTACTAGAAAGCCGAGATTTCTCTTGCTGGCATCGGTTAAATGCTGATGAGACATGGCACTATTATTGCGGCAGTCCTTTGTGTATTTATGAAATTAATCCGGCGGGTGAACTAGTGGAAACGCATTTAGGAAACCCACTGACTCATTCAAATATGCAACCGCAATATACGGTTTATGCGGGGCGTTGGTTTGCTGCAACAGTCGAGGAATCTAATAGCTTTAGCTTAGTCGGTTGCACCGTTGCACCTGGGTTTGAATTTGCTGATTTTGAAATGGGTGAGCGTGAAGCACTGCTACAGCACTATCCACAGCATCGTGCTTTAATTGCAGCGCTAACGCGGACCAGTCATGCTGATTAAAGCATGACTGATACCAGTTGAGTTTTTATAAACCCAAACCTTCGGCAATCGCTCGACCATAAGCTGGATCTGCTTTGCTAAAGTGGTCCACTTGGCGTTGTTGAATCGCTTTTGGCACTGGTTGCATCGCGCGAACGATATTATCAATCAGCTGCGCTTTTTGATGATCGTTCATCAAGCGATATAAATCGCCGGCTTGTTGATAGTCTTCATTCCCTTCACGATGATCGAAGCGGTCAGCATCACCTTTAATTTTAAGCGGCGGCTCTTGATAACGTTTATCATCAACTGGGCCGTTAAAACTATTGGGTTGATAATTCACATCGCCGTTGCCATTACCATCAAAACGCATATGGCCATCGCGATGATACGTGTGCACTGGGCAACGTGGTTTATTGACCGGTAAAGCAGCATAGTTAATGCCAATTCGATAGCGGTGTGAGTCGGGATAGGATAATAAACGAGCTTGTAGCATTTTATCGGGTGAAGCACCGAGTCCTCGCGGCAAATTACTAGGCTCAAAAGCTGCTTGTTCAACTTCTTCAAAATAATTTTGTGGATTACGATTTAATTCTAAAATGCCAACATCCATAACAGGATAGTCTTGATGCGGCCACACCTTGGTCAAATCAAACGGGTGAATGTGATACGTTTGCGCTTCAGCTTCTGGCATAATTTGCACCTGCACTAACCACTTTGGATGATCATTATTTTTAATCGACTCAAATAAATCACGGCGGTGATAATCCATATCAGTGGCGGCAATCTCGGCCGCTTCACGATCCGTTAAACATTGAATGCCTTGCAGTGTTTTTAAATGCCACTTTACCCAGAAGCGTTCACCTTTTTCATTCCATAGACTGAATGTGTGAGATGAATAGCCGTTCATATGGCGGTAGGTTTTGGGAATACCACGATCGGAAAATAAAATAGTGACTTGATGCAAAGACTCTGGCGATAAACTCCAAAAATCCCATTGCATGGTGTTATCGCGCATGCCGGTTTGTGGATGGCGCTTTTGTGAGTGAATAAAATCTTGAAATTTAAGGGGATCGCGTACAAAAAAAACAGGGGTGTTATTACCAACTAAGTCCCAATTACCTTCTTCGGTATAAAATTTACAAGCAAAACCGCGTGGATCACGCGCGGTGTCAGCAGAGCCTAATTCACCAGCCACCGTTGAAAAACGGACAAATGCATCGCAAGCGTTACCTTTTTTTGACCATAATTTCGAACAGGTGTATTGGGAGAGATCTTGAGTGACAGTGAGTGTGCCGTAAGCACCGGCGCCTTTAGCATGGACAACGCGTTCTGGTACACGTTCGCGATTAAAATGCGCCATGCGTTCCATCAGATGATGGTCAGCCACTAAGACGGGGCCACGCGGTCCTGCGGTTAAACTATTTTGATTATCACCAACCGGTATCCCAGCAGCCGTCGTCATGATTGGGCATTTACTCATCAACACTCTCCTTTAATATGATTATTTAGGTTAGCCACATGGTAAATTGTTTTGCAGAAAATTTATAGCGTGGGTTTGCTGAGGTATCTGATATACTGTGCCCAGTCAAAACAAGGAGCACAGTATGACAGAGATTTCTATTGGAAAAAAAATACCCAATTTTAGTTTGCCCGCAACGGGTGATCAAAACTTAAGCCTTAAAGATTTTTTAGGCCAAAATATCGTTCTTTATTTTTATCCAAAAGATAATACACCCGGATGCACTTTAGAAAGTTGTACGTTTGAAAAAATGCAGGGAGATTTTAAAAAGCATAATACTGTGATTCTTGGTGTGTCGCGTGATAGCTTAAAATCGCATGAACGGTTTCGTGAAAAATTCAATTTAACATTTGATTTATTGGCAGATACTGAGGAAAAATTGTGTCAGTTGTTTGATGTGATTAAACCGAAAAATATGTTTGGTAAAAAAGTGCGTGGTATTGAGCGTAGTACTTTTTTAATTGATGCGACCGGTAAATTGATTCAAGAGTGGCGTAAGGTGAAAGTTGCTGGGCATGTTGAGGAAGTGTTGGCGATGGTTAAGCAAATTTGAAATTATTTTTTTGTGAACTTAACTTCTTTAAGTATTGCGTATTCATTTAAAAACGAAGCTTGTTTTATTGGGCAACTTCTTACTGGCGTTCGTGGTTCGGTTTTCATGCATTGGCAGAAATGCTTATGAACGCGTTTTATTTTGCTCCCACAAAACTTCTTGGCTGCCTTGTTGTTTCGCTAAGGTTCTTGCTATCACAAACAACAAATCTGATAAACGATTAAGGTAAATTAAACTTTGCGGATTAACGGTTGAGGATTTATTGACGGTCACTAAGCGACGCTCAGCACGTCGACAAATGGTGCGTGCTAAATGACAGGTTGCCGTGGCTTGATTACCACCTGGCATGACAAATTCAGTGAGCTCTGGTAATTGCGCATTAAAATTTTGCAGCCACTTTTCGCATTGCTGCGCGTGCGCTTCTGTAATAATGCATTTTGCCGGTGAGGCAATTTCACCACCCAAATCAAATAGCTGATGCTGTATATCGCTCACTGCATTCGCTACAGCTTGATCAACGCCCTCACAAGCTAACAACAAGCCTAAACAACTATTTAATTCATCAACCGCTCCCATCGCTTCAACCCGCGCATCATCTTTGGCAATGCGTTCACCGGACGACAATGATGTCTCACCTTGATCACCCGTCTTGGTAACAATTTTGGTTAAACGTTTTTTCGGCATAATCTATTCTCCATAAGTGCAACAATGACTCGCCTTACCCGTCACAGTCTCGGTCGTTAGCACGCTGCCTGTAATGGGATTAGGCCGAAACACAGTACAGCCTTTCAAGCCAGCAGCATAGGCTTTTGCGTAAACGTCTTGTAACTGACTAAATGGAAAGTCCTCGGGAATGTAAATGGTTTTTGAAATAGCGTTATCAATATATTTTTGTAATACGGCTTGCATTTGCAAATGATCATTTGGCATTAATTGCTGTGCATCAATCCACGCTGGTGGCAATGCTGCTTTGTGTTTTTGTGATAACCAAACATCATACGCATAATCTCTAATTTCAAACGTATTTAATTCACCCGATTTTGTGCGCACTTGGCGGTTATAATGCGACTGAAAAATAGGCTCAATACCACTTGAAATATTATTGGCGAGTAAACTAATTGTACCGGTTGGCGCAATCGTAGTGTGATGACTGTTACGCAAACCATATTTTTGCATACCTTCGCGAATATGCTGTGGTAGGCTCTGAACATATTCACCTTTTAAACACGGCTCAATTTTTAATTGAGCAAAGCTGCCTTTTTCACGAGCTAACTCAATCGACATTTGCCATGCTGTTTCTGAAATCGTTTGCATAATCTTGGCTGCCAATTGTTCGGCTTCTTTTGAATCATAGCGCAGCCCAAGCATCACCAAACAATCTGCTAAACCGGTTATTCCTAAACCAATGCGCCGTGTTGCCTGCACAGCAGCGCGTTGTTGCGTTAATGGAAATTGGCTGACATCAATCACATTATCCAAAAAACGCGTCGCAGTACTGGCGATATTTTGCAAACCCTGCCAATTAAAAGCCGCTTTATCGCTAAACGGTTGACTGACGAATTGGGTTAAATTAATTGCACCTAAGTTACATGCTGCATAAGCCGGCAACGGTATCTCGCCACAAGGGTTGGTGGTATGAATATTTTCGCAGTAATAAAGGTTATTTAAACGGTTAATTGTATCGATAAATAGCACACCCGGCTCGGCATAGTCATAGGCAGCTTGCATTATTTTTTCCCATAACGCACGCGCTTTCACACGACGAAAGACTCGACAAGGAATTTTTTGATGTGGCTCATACCACGCACGTGACACACATTCTGCCGCTGCGTCAGCTGCTAAATTTGCATCCGGAAAAACCAGCGCCCAATCATCATTATTTTTTACCGCTTGCAAAAAAGCATCACTGACTAAAACTGAAATATTAAAATGGCGCAATTGCTGTGGATCTTGTTTAACTGCAATAAAATCTTCGATATCCGGATGATCGCAACGCAACGTACCCATCATCGCACCACGACGCGCACCAGTGGACTGCATGGTTTTCGACATGGTGTCCCAAATTTGCATAAAGGATACCGGACCTGACGCAATGCTTTGGCTTTTTTTGGCAAGACTGCCTTTGGGGCGCAACGTTGAAAAATCATGACCAATACCACCGCCTTGTTGCAAAGTTAGCGCACATTCATGCAAGGCACTAAAAATACCTGACATGCTGTCATCAATCGCGCCCATCACAAAACAATTAAATAAAGTGACTTGTAGATTAGTCCCAGCGCCCGCCAAAATACGACCGCCCGGTAGAAATTGAAAATCCGTTAAAATTGATTGAAATTGCTGCTGCCAATGCGTTGCGTTTTGCTCGTTTGCGGCTACGGCTTTGGCAACCCGCTCCCACGTATCATGAATTGAATGATCGATCACTTGCTGATCTTGGCAATAACGATATTTTTGTTGCCAAATAAATTCGCTTATCTCTCCCCGAAATTCCATCTTCGGTTTTATCCTCTTGCTAAGACCTACGTCATGCTAACCCAATGGGTGGGAGACGGTCAATGTGACTAGTGCAGTTCCATTTTTGACAGTTTTTCTGGCCCACAATAAGGCAACAACTCATTTTGCTGATCAAAATTTTCATTCAGCAATTTCAAAGCAGTTTTTGCTGCATCTCCTTTTGCGTTCCAAAAACCCGTCTCTTTTTGCACCACTGTTTCTAAGTGCTGGCGCAACTCACCAACCACTGCTGTTAATTTTTCATATTGCTTTGCATTTTTAATTTTTTGTGAAAACTGATCTGGTAGCGTTTGCTGCAGCGGCAGTTCTTTATTGATTAGTGGTAATGAAGCCATAAAAGATGTTGGCAGCTGCCTTACACTATCAAGGTAATGCAGCAATCGATTCTGATACTCCTGAAATAATAGTGGCTTGATAAAAATCTCTTTTACTGGCGGATTCGCTGACAATGTATCAATTTCGTAATAAGCAAAAATTTCTTGTTGAGCAAAATATTTTTTAACTTCACGACTATTGGCTTGAACTGCCACAGAACCATCTGCCTTCGTCGCCACCACGACCACTGTAGCGGCCGGTACTTTTTTAAGCAAAATAAATTTTGCAAAGCAATCCTTGGCAAAAGCGATGGATTCTGGGGATTGCAAACTTACTGTTAATATAATAACGCGCTGATAGAGTAAATTGATATTACCCATATCTCTAAATGACTGAGTCGTTTGCAATACATCCCCAATCACTAGCCTATAAGCCTGACCAACTAATTTTAGATCAACACCGCCAATAGAACCATTTAAATGCGCAGGCATAGTTTGAGCAAACTGCTTGAATAAAGTTGTCTTACCCGATTGCGGCGAGCCGAGAATAATCGACTTGATCAAAGTTGCATTAGCCAACTCTAAATTACTTGGAAGCACCGAATAAAAGCTTTCAATCGAACGTTGCTTGATTGCCGGAGTAGCCAATGGCATTTTAGATGATGGCAACGAGCCCTTATCTTCAGAGCGGCTTTTAAAAAGACTAAACGCATTGGGTTGCTCTAAATGATCAAATTGAATAAACACATCAAAAAAATCTGGCTGCTCAAGCACCGCACTCAATTTTTGCAACTTATTGACTAAAGCGCCTAAAGGTTTGTTAAGACCGTACTCATTGTCAATGAGCTTAGCAACGATATTACTTGCGGTTGGCATTAATTGCAGATACAAGCCTTCAACTAGCGCTTTAAGATCGCCTAAATGGGTCACTTTATTTATTTGCTTGATTGCCACGTCAATAAATTGATATCTTTCAGGCTTAATGCCTGTTAGCTGCGATGACATCAGCATATTATGTAGCTGCTCTTTTTTATCCAAATAAAATTTATGCTTTGCGTAATTAACAAGCACTTTATTCTCTTTCAGCACATCAATCACTTCACAATGATGCTGCAATAACTCACCGAGCTTATTTGCTACCAATAGTGCTTTTGAAAAATCTTGATTATTATTATGCTGACTAATTTTAGTAAAAAACTGCTCTTGTTGCTGGTGCTCCAATAGTTTTACAATATCCACTGCCTCTAATAAAGTGGCGGCCGCCATCGGGTCTTGCAACACGTTGGATAGTAAATGCAACCCATCTTGGCGCTGCAACCAAGCTATAAAAATTAAATCTTTTTCACGCACACGCTCCACCAAAAAGCTTGCTATGTTTTGAGTGCCGACTTGAACTTGAAAGGCTTCAACTGACAACATCGTAATAGCACGGTCAGTTGCAATACTTTTTCTAAAAGATTTTTTGCCCAAAATTGTCTTCCAAATTAAAAAAGATTCCTCATTGGGCTTTGCATGCTCCTGCAAAACATCAGCAATTACATCCGGTATTAATTGATCATCAATCTGGGATAGGTAGGTTGCGATCACTGCAGCTGTCAGATACAAACGCACTTCTTTCTTAGAGAATGGCCG
>CAYXLV010000023.1:0-12536 GCA_964465995.1 uncultured Coxiellaceae bacterium
GCCCAACTTTATCTCGCTCGAGAAAATCTCTATAACCACAAAAATATACCTGCTTCCTTAGACTGTCTTAATAAAGCTGCCAACAACGGCAACCTGCAAGCCCAACTGCTAGCAGGCACGCGATATCTCCGAGGCGAATACATCCCCAAAGATATCAAACAGGCTGAGTTGTATTTAACCAAAGCAGCTGAACAAGGCAACGCATTGGCACAGTATTTATTGGCCTCCATCTATTTCAAACAAGGCAACCAGCCAAACCTTGCAAAAGCCATTAAGTTTTTTACCATGGCAGCAGAACAAGGCAATCAAGACGCGCAATTTCAACTTGGGATGATTTATTCACAAGAAAAAAGCGCCGTGCAAATTACCACCGAAGCGATTCGCTGGCTCACCAAAGCCGCCAATGCCGGCAATGTGAAAGCCGCTTACTATCTGGGAACGTATTACCAACAATCGACAAACTTACCTAATCATTTAAAAATTGCAGCCAAATGGTTTGCCATCGCCGCGAAAAAAGATGACTTACCCGCACAATACGCACTTGGACTGATTTACCTTCATCCAAGCAACCAACAACAACACGCTGCAGCTGGTTTGAAGTGGTTACGCCAAGCCGCCGCCAGTGGTTTTGTGCCAGCGCAATTTAAGCTTGGGCAAATTAACGAACGTGGTCTCCTCGTCAAAAAATCAACAGAACGCGCTCGCAAATGGTATCTAAAAGCCGCTGCTAAAAATTTTGCACCCGCAGAATACCATTTAGGCTTGATGTATCTGCATGGCAATGGTGTCAAAGCAAATCGATTTACCGCAGCCAAATGGTTTAACAAAGCGGCATTGAACGATAGCGTTATCGCCAGTAATCATTTAGCTGTTATTCAATCGCGCTGGCATTATCAAACACCACCACAACGATTAACTAAAACTTGGCACCATAAAACACCCATCAAATTTCCAAGCACCAATCGAGTAATCTTTAACACCACTTACCAACCACAAGACCATCGCCAAATTCTCACTACAGAACTTGCCAAAAAACACAATCGAGTGAGCATGCGTAGCACTGCAGCCATGCCAATTCCACGCGATCCCTTTAAGTTAAGAAAAACTGACCCGAAAAATGTGCAAGCAGCTGCTAAATGGTATCTAAAAGAAGCAAGCCATGGCTACGCAAGATCACAATATCGACTCGGCCAAATGTTTGCACAAGGCCGCGGTGTCACTAAAAATCTGGAGCAAGCGAGAGTATGGTATTTAAAAGCTGCCGAAAAAAAATATGCAAAAGCAGAATATGCACTGGCACTGATGTATCTCGAAGGCCAAGGTGTTGCAGTAAATTATCCAGAAGCACTTACCTGGCTTAAACAAGCCGCTGAACATGGAAGCAGTCATGCACAATTGTTATTGGGGATGCTGTACCAACAAGGCAAAGGTAAACCTGGTAGCAAAAATCATATCCCGCGCACGCCAAAAAAAGCCGCACTGTTATATCGCGCTGCTGCTGATAAAGGCATTGCCCATGCGCAATATGGTTTAGCTACCCTATTTGACCAAGGCATCGTTAAACCTAGTGATTTAGTAACAGACCAATACCCACTCACCAGTTCCCTTGAGCTTTATCAACAAGCCGCGGCACTCGGCCATGTTGGTGCTACAGCAGCACTTGCCTTTCACTTTGCACAAAGCGACGACCCACTCGAAAAAACCAAAGCGTTAAATTACGCATTAAAAGCTGCTCGCCTACAACATGCTAATGCCCAATTGCTACTGGGATATCTACATGAAAACGGCATTGGCACTGACAAAGATATGAAAACGGCAGTGAAGTGGTATCAAAAAGCGGCAGCTCAAAATAATGCTGTTGCCCAATTTGTCTTGGGCTCTTTGTATTTGCAGGGTATTTATGTCGATAAGAACACAGAAAAAGCGCTGCAGTGGTTTACAAGAGCGGCCAATAACGGCAACGCTGCTGCGCAGTATAACCTCGCGTTACTCAGCAACGACAATAAAAAACAACAAATCGCTTGGCTAAAAAAAGCTGCCAACCAAGATCATTTCCCAGCGCAACTACAACTGTCTGATTACCATATGCAAGGACAACCATCTGCAGCTAGCATCGCAAAAAGTGCAGCACTTTATCAAAAACTGGCCGCCATGGGTAATCCCACTGCACAAATTAAATTAGGCTATCTTTACGAAAATGGCATTCACTTTAACAAAAATCCCAATCAAGCATTGGCGCTTTATCAAAAAGCTGCCCAACAAAATCAACCGTTGGCCCAATATTTATTGGGTAAAATGTATAACACCAATCCAGAACTCCATAATTTACAACAAGCCATTCTGTGGTATCAAAAAGCGGCTAAACAAGGTGTTGCACAAGCACAAGTAGCACTCGGCCACTTATATGAAACTGGCAATGGACTACCACGCAGCCATCAACTTGCGATGCAATATTATCAACAAGCTGCCAACCAAAAATTACCAAGTGCATTATTTAATTTGGGTTTAGTACACGAATATGGCAAAGGTGTGCCACAAAATAATGAGACCGCTTTTCACTATTATTTACAAGCAGCAAAACAAGGTAATAGCCAAGCACAATTTAGTGTCGGTGAAATGTTACTCCTTGGCATTCATGTGCAACAAAATACACCTAAGGCGATCAAGTGGCTGCAACGCGCCGCCAAAAATGGCAATGTGTTTGCACAATATAACTTAGGCTTACTCTACCAAGCCGGCATCGTTGCACCGCATGAAACTGCAAAAGCACTGCACTGGTATCAACTGGCAGCCAAACAAGGACATGCCAAAGCTCAACTTGCGCTCGCGCATTACTACAGCGATGCAAAAAGCAAACGCTATGATCCCAAAAAGGCCGCCCTTGCTTATCAGCAAGTGGCGCAGCAAGGCAATGACTATGCGCTATATCAACTGGCTAAAATGTATGAGCAAGGTAAAGGGGTGAGCAAAAATATCAGCCACTCACTCAAGTTGTATCAGCTTGCAGCCAACAATAATAATGTTAGCGCGCAATTGCATTTAGGACTGTATTACTTAAACAATAAATCCCAACTGCCCAATGCCGCGCATTGGCTAACGAAAGCAGCATCTAATGGCAATCCTATCGCGCAATATAAATTGGCAGTACTGTATTGGAATGGTACCGGCATCACTAAAGACAGATCCAAAGCCATTAAGCTATTTGAAGCCGCTGCAACGCATGGCAATACTGAAGCACAATACAGTCTTGCAAAAATTCATCGCTTAGGGATCGCCGTTCCTTCCGACTATAAAAAAGCCGCTTATTGGCACAAACAAGCTGCCATCAAAGGCCATCAGATGGCGCAATTTAAATTGGGCTTAATGTATAGTTCAGGGATTGGTGTCGAACGTGATCTAAAAGAAGCATTTAAATGGTATTTAAAAGCGGCGCAACAAGGCAATGCAAGCTCACAATATCAAGTTGGCGTGATGTACTTCAAAGGAGTTGGCGTCAAACGCAACTATCAATTAGCGCGAACTTGGCTAAAAAAAGCTGCCACTCAAGGCAACACTGCCGCTAATCACTACTTAGGGAAAATGTATGAAAACGGTTACGGCGTTAAGAAAAATTCACATAAAGCGTATGAGCTTTATTTAAAAGCAACCAGCGGTGATAAAAAATAATCGTTGGCTACAACACTTCTAAAGGATCAATATCGAGAGTCCACTGCACTTTTTTGGCGAGTCGACTCTTATTAAGCGTTGGCACAATTGGCTGCAATAAACGTTGCAATGCCGATCGATCTTGAGTTTGTAATAATAACTGCGCACGATAATAACCTGCTTTACGCGCCATTAATGTTGGCACAGGCCCAAGCACGCGTACCTGAGTTTGCTCGTGAAATTGCTGTTTAACGTTTTCTAAAAATTGGTTAGGCAGCATTTCATGCAAGCCTTCTGCGCGCAAAATTGCTAAATGACTATACGGCGGCAAACCAGTAGCCGCACGTTCCGCTAACACCGCCTCGGTAAATTTTTCATAACCATGCTCAATGAGTAAATTTAAGAATGGATGTTCTGGCGCATGCGTTTGCAAAATGACTTCACCACGATGTTGTTCACGTCCCGCGCGCCCTGCTACTTGCATAAGTAATTGCGCCATATGTTCTAAGGCGCGAAAATCCGCACTAAATAATGCACCATCGGCTTCAATCACCGCCACTAAGGTTAAGCTTGGGAAGTGGTGCCCTTTTGCTAACATTTGTGTACCAATTAAAATCTGCGCTGAATTATCGTGTACTTGTTGCAAGACTTTTTGCATATCGTATTTACCACGCACCGTATCACGATCAACGCGCAATATTCGATAATGCGGAAACTGCTCTTGCAAGACTTCTTCTAAACGCTCCGTACCTAAACCTAATGGAATTAACTCAGCTTGCTGACAAGCAGGACAAACCCGGGGTGGTGCTTTAGAGCGACCGCAATGATGACAGCACAACCGGCGTGGTTTTAAATGCAAGGTCATGCGAGCATCACACTGATCACAAGCAACCGTCCAACTGCAATGATGACAAATCAACGTCGGTGCATAACCACGTCGATTAAGAAACAACAATACTTGATGGCCTTTTTCTAAATGGGCACGCATCGCTTGTAATAACGGAATACTTAAACCTGCCACTAATGGTTGATCGCGTAAGTCGACAATTTTCAAAGCAGGCATTTGTGCACGCCCAGCACGCTCTGGCAAGCTTAAGCATTGATATTTACCGCGTTGCACATTATGCAATGTTTCCAACGAGGGTGTTGCTGTTCCCAATACCACCGGCACATTTTCAAACACACCGCGCATGACTGCACAGTCTCGTGCAGAATAACGAAAGCCGGATTGTTGCTTAAAGGATGTGTCATGTTCCTCATCAATAATAATCATCCCAGGTTCACGCATTGGCACAAACACTGCCGAACGTGTACCAATAATAATTTTGGCATCACCTTGCAAAGCTTGTACCCAAGCAATACGGCGTTCGCGATCGGTTAAGCCAGAATGCAGCACAACCACCGTGACATTAAAGCGATCACGAAACCGACCAATTGTTTGCGGGGTCAATCCAATCTCGGGTACTAAAATTAAAACCTGTTTGCCAGCCTGTACCAGCGGCGCAATACTTTGCAAATACACTTCGGTTTTACCACTACCAGTAACACCTGCTAATAAAAAAGTTTGATAATTTTTTTGTTGGGTAATTTGCGTCACCGCCGCCTGTTGATGCGTATTTAATACTAAACCGGCAGGGATCTGATGATTGACTGCCACTTGCGTGATAGTTTTCTCAGTCTGTGTGACCATTTTCTTTTTTATTGCATTCAACACGCACTGCGAACCAAAACCGGCGGCGCGGCATTGGTTTGCATCTGCAAACCCTTGCTGCGCTAAAAATTGCAGCAACTGAGTTAGTTTTGGCGCACGTTTAACACCCGTCGCTGCTGCATCAACTCCCGCTGCGGTTAATTGATACACCATTGGTACGTCCAACAACGCTGGCTCGCCTTGGCGCAACGGTTTTGGCATTGTGCCAACCACCACTTCACCAATTGGATAATGATAATAATCACTCACCCATTGCTGCAGTTTTAATACCGCCGCTGGAATAATCGGTTGCTGATCCAGCAATGCCAGCAGCGGTTTTAAAGGCCGCTTTTGAAAATCCGTTGCTGCTTTTTTTTGCAGAATCACGCCAACCATTTCACGACGCCCAAAAGGTACTTTTACGCGCATTCCTGGCTGACAGTCAGCTGGGTGTATCTGCTCAGGAATCAAATAATCAAAGCGTTGCCATAAACGAGTTGGTACGGCGACAGAACAAATAGTGGGTAAATCGGACATGCTCGCCATGATACCGGAGCCAACAGATTCTCGCCAGCGATGCCGCCCCTACTAATTGACGACCCACTTTGCTACACTCTAGTCCATTTCAACACAGGGGATAAAACATGGCCTCATATAATACTAATGAGTTTCGTAGTGGATTAAAAGTTATGCTGGATGGCGATCCTTGCAGCATTATCGAAAACGAATACGTGAAGCCTGGCAAAGGCCAAGCATTTAATCGCGTTAAATTACGAAATCTTAAAACTGGCCGTGTTTTAGAAAAAACCTTTAAATCTGGCGACTCACTTCCTAGCGCCGATGTTATTGAAACCGATATGCAATACCTTTATTTCGACGGGGAGCTGTGGCACTTTATGGAACCCACCACCTTTGAACAACACACCGTCAATGAAATCGTTATGGGCGATACTAAAAAATGGATTAAAGAACAAGACATCTGCACCGTCACCTTATATAACGGCTCACCACTTTCCATTGAACCACCTAATTTTGTTACCTTACGCATTGTTGAAACTGATCCGGGTGTCCGTGGTGATACCGCATCTGGTGGCAGCAAACCAGCGACTTTAGAATCTGGCGCTGTTGTGCGTGTGCCTTTATTTATCGAAGAAAATGAATTAATCAAAGTGGATACCCGAACTGGCGATTATGTCTCTCGAGTCAAAGAATAACATCGCCTGGCAGCCAACGGCTTCTTTCGATAATATCAAACGCCGCGCCAAATTATATCGCGATATTCGTGCTTTTTTTGCAGCGCGCGGCGTATTGGAAGTGGAAACACCATTGTTATGTCAGCACTCCGTCACCGATCCTTATATTGAAAGTTTTCAAAGTCTGTATTCAGCAAATCAACAAGCTTACTTTTTACAAACTTCTCCTGAATATGCGATGAAGCGTTTGCTCGCTGCAGGTAGTGGTCCTATTTTTCAAATCTGTAAAGCTTTTCGAAATGGTGAAAGCGGCCAACAACATAATCCAGAATTCACTATGCTCGAATGGTATCGACCTGGCTTTACCCATCATCAATTGATGGATGAAATGGATGCGTTTTTACAAACTATTTTGGATTGCCAACCTGCAACTCGACAAAGTTATCAAGGGTTATTTAATCAATATTTTGCATGTGATGTTTTACAGTGTGAGATTGATACCCTGCAACAATTGGTCAAACAACATGTGCCACTCTCTTCTGATCATGTAACACTTGAGCGTGATACTTGTTTAGACTTATTACTCACCCACGTCATCGAACAAGATTTAGGTCAAGACGCACCGTTTTTTTTATACGATTTTCCAGCCACGCAAGCCGCACTAGCCAAGATTCGCCCAGAACAACCGCCGGTAGCTGAGCGGTTTGAAGTGTATTTAAAGGGTCGTGAAGCAGCGAATGGTTTTCATGAACTGACGGATGCAGATGAACAAGAACAGCGTTTTTTAAAAGATCAACAACGACGCGCGGCCAATCAAGCGAATATTCCTAGCATTGATCAGCGCTTACTAGCAGCACTGAAAAATGGATTACCAAACTGCGCGGGTGTGGCCATTGGGCTGGATCGATTATTAATGCAAGCCGCCAAAACGGATTCGATTAGCGATGTGATTGCGTTTGCTTGGGAACGCGCTTAATTTGTGACAACCTCTCCAAGTCGCTCACCAAATTTTACTGGCACATTGGCTTGTAAACGCTCATCAAAGTGAATGGTATTTTTTGGAAATAACATGATAACGGTCGAGCCTAATAAAAAACGTCCCATTTCATCAGCACGTTTTAAGAAAATATTTTGCTCTGCATAATCCCAACACTGAATAGTTTTTGCCGTTGGCGGTGTAACAACACCATGCCATGTGGTTGCAACGCTACCGACAATCACTGCACCAACGGCAATCATGGCGACTGGACCAATGTCAGTATCAAATAGATTAATCACGCGTTCATTGCGAGCAAATAATTGTGGCACATTGTTGACGGTGTAAGGGTTAACCGAAAACAGCTTGCCAGGCACATGAATCATTTGCGTCAATTTACCCGTAATCGGCATATGAATTCGATGATAATCGCGCGGTGATAAATAAATTGTCATAAATTCACCGTCCACAAACCATTCACTTAAAGCCTCACTCCCTCCCAATAATGCGGTTAAATCATAATCAACGCCTTTAGCTTGCAATAATTTTTTTCGCTGAATTTTACCCAACTCGCTGATACAACCATCCACCGGACAAAGCAAGGCATTTTGATCGTTCGTCAAAGGCCGCGCTGCTGGTGCAATAGCGCGGGTAAAAAAATCGTTAAAGCTTTGGTATTTTTTATAGTCAGGCTCTTGTGCTTCCTGCATATTGACCTGATAACATTTGATATAAAGACGAATCGCGAAACGCGTAATAAAACCGGCACGACAATTGGCTAAAAATCCTAACAATCGTGATAAACCGTGTTGCGGAATGATTTTTTGTAAACCCACTAGCATATTGCCGCTCCTGCTTTTAAAGCCAGGGAAAATACCATAAAAACAATTTTGTTTCATCCAGGTTTTGGTTATAGTGATAAGCACTCCGCAGCCATAGAAGGAATCGTTTTGGATATTTATTTAGTCGGTGGCGCCATTCGCGATGAACTGCTTGGCATCCCAGTCAAAGAGCGCGATTGGGTTGTGGTGGGCGCAACGCCAGAAAGTATGTTGGCACAAGGCTTTCAACCCGTTGGCAAAGAATTTCCCGTTTTTCTCCATCCTGATACTAAAGAAGAATATGCACTAGCCCGCACCGAACGCAAAGTCGGCAAAGGTTATAAAGGCTTTACTTTTTATGCTGCACCCGATGTGACTTTAGCCGATGATTTAAAACGACGCGACCTTAGCATTAACGCGATGGCGCGCTCCGCCAGCGGTGAGTTAATTGATCCCTATGGTGGCCAAGAAGATTTAGCTGCTAAATTATTACGCCATGTATCACCCGCCTTTGCCGAAGATCCTGTGCGGATTTTACGTATTGCACGTTTTGCGGCCAAACTGCCCGACTTTACCGTCTTCCCAGAAACTAACACCTTAATGCAAACCATGGTAAACAATGGCGAAGTAGATGCTTTGGTTGCCGAGCGCGTTTGGAAAGAGTTTCAGCGTGCGCTGGGTGAAAAAAATCCGCAACGTTTTTTTGCAGTGTTAGCCGATTGTGATGCGCTTGGTATTTTATTTCCGGAAATTGCACTTGCTGGGCCAGGCATGCAAGCATTACAAAAAGCCGCTACCATGACGACTCATTCCGTCGTTCGCTTTGCAACATTATTGCATCAAACCGATCCGGTGGCCGTTAAACAACTTTGTCAGCGCTTGCGAACGCCGCGCGATTATACGGATCTTGCCAACTTAACCGCACATTGGTATCACACTTATTTAAAAATCCAAACTGCATCTGCAGAACAAATTTTTCATTTACTTAAATCAGCGGATGGATTACGACGTCCAGAACGTTTTAATACGTTTTTACAAGCTTGTCAGATTAGCGCGCTCGCTAATCAAATAGATCACCCAGAAGCAAACGATGCACTACTTCACCGCGCCCTAGCCGCCGTCAATGCAATTGATATTAAACCGTTGCAAGCAAAGAATTTAAAAGGTCAGGCATTTGCAGAAGCACTGCATCGCTTACAAATTGACGCCATCGCTGCACTTTAGCGCTTAAGCTGCCATGTCGCGGTGGCACTATGCGCCATGCCGTTATAAACCTTTAACGTTAAAGCATGAATGCCATACTGCTGAATAAACGCTTGATCACTGGTGACCTGTTCAACAAACCAGGTAGACAATTCTTCAAGCGTGATATTTGAGAGTGGTAGAATTAATACATCTTCTTTTAAAAACGGTATTTTTTGCTGATTAAAATGCGCATAACAATAATGCTCATCTTCTTCTAATTGTAAATAAGGTGATTGGCTAGGCAATAAAAAACGTTGATTGAGTTGATCACATAATTGCTTTAATTGTTTTTTAAAAATACGGTAATCAAATAAAATACCAGGCTCGCCAATTTCAGCCGTAATTGCCACTTCCACAAAATAATTATGACCGTGCAATTTTTCCCGCTCTGTCGCCGAAAAAATGGTAAAGTGGCCGGCGCTAAATTTTAAGCCGCCGCGATGCAATTCGATGGTGCGTGTTTCTGGCATTATAATCTCTCAAGTTGATTCATTTGACGAAAGCCAATCAGCTCTGCATCAAAGTGTTTACTAAGTGCAATGGCTTTAAATAATTCACCCATTTCACTTGGTAACGTTAAGCGTTTGACCTGTTGATTCAAGTTGAATTGTTGTAAGTCATCACTGGCTGTTAAAAACTGCGTGATACCGCAATTCATTAAAAAGCCGGCTTGATGCGTAAAACCAACGACATCCAAACCGTTATCCACTGCTGCTTGTGCGATCGCAGTAAAATCAACGTGGGTAGTAATGTCTTGCAAGCCTGGCAGAAAAAAAAGATCATCGTGCGCACGATGTCGATAGTGGCACATTAAGGTGCCCATTGAACGATCAGGATGATAATACTCATGCTGCGGAAATCCATAATCGATTAATAAAATCACACCTTGCTGCAAGCAATTAGCTAATGAAGCAATCCAAGCGGGTAGTAATAAATTCATTTCAGATTCATAGCCAGGTGCAAATTGAATGCCTAAAGCATCGACGCGTTGTTGCAATAATGGATCGCTTGGCTTGGCTTCAATCCACTCAAAATGCCCGGCTTGATAATCCACGTAACATTCTTGCAAGCTATCGCGTTGTTTAAATTTGTGAACGGGCATGGCATCCACCACTTCATTACCCACAATCACACCATTGATAGGTTCGCTAGGTAATGCATCTAACCACTGCACGCGTACATATAACTCAGGCGCTTGGCGTAACAATTGTTGCTGACGTTGTCTTAAGTCTGCGCTGACTTCAACAATATAATAATGTTGCGGTAATGCTGCTTGCGCTTGCAGGGCTTTTAATAACTCAAGCGCCATCACTCCAGAACCTGCGCCCAACTCTACAATATCACCGCCTGGTAGCGTGCTTAAAACTTGTTGGCATTGATTGGCAAGACACTTTGCAAATAAGGGTGACAATTCTGGTGCGGTAATAAAATCGCCAGCTTCGCCAAATTTATGCGCACCGGCGCTGTAATAACCAAAACCCGGTTGATAAAGCGCCATTTGCATATAACGCGCTAAGGTCATTGGACCTTTTGCCGCAATCTCAGCGGCAATGAGCGTTTGCAGTTGCTCGCTATGCGCCTTGGCAATTGGGTCTGGAGTTGGTATGTTGGTGAGCATTCAGCGTTTATAAGTGGAATTTTCATCGATGTCAAACGATAACCCAGTTGCCATTATTACCGGTAGCGCCAGACGCATTGGCGCCACCATTGCTAAAACCCTGCATGCCAATCATTACAATGTTGTGATTCATTATCGCCACTCGCAGCAAGCCGCAACCGAGCTGTGTGATTTGCTCAATCAAGAGCGCGCTAACTCTGCCATCATTGTGCAAGGTGATTTAGCCAAGTTTGTCGATTTAAAAATGATTATCGGTACAGCTGCGCAACAGTGGCAGCGAATTGATGTTCTCATCAATAATGCATCTGAATTTTTTAGCACACCTCTCACCAGCACCAGCCTTGACCAATGGCAAACCTTACTCGATACCAATCTAAAAGCACCGTATTTTCTAGCGCAGTTTGCATACCCGCATTTAAAAAAAGCACATGGTTCTATTATTAATATTGCTGATATTCACGGTGACAAACCGCTAAAAGAGTATCCGGTTTATTCAATGACCAAAGCCGGCTTAATCATGCAAACCCAAGCGCTTGCCAAAGACTTAGGCCCTGAAATTCGAGTCAATGCTATTTCACCTGGCATGACCTTATGGCCAGAAAATCAAAATGCTTTATCAAACAAGGAAAAAGAACGACTCCTGGCAAAAACCGCATTACATCGACTCGGCAGCCCAAACGATATTGCCAAAGCGATTTTATTTCTATGTGAACAACAATCGATAACCGGACAAGTGATTAATGTGGATTGCGGTCGGAGTTTATAGCACGCTCGATCACCACACCCACACCTGCTGTATCCGCCATATCCGCTGGTTGCTTAGTAATCTTTAACACCACCCCAACAATGCGATAAGTTTGTAGCAACAAACTCGCTAGCTTTTCGGCCAAGGTTTCAATTAATTGATAGTGCGTGGTTTGCACATGTTGAATAATGGTTTGTCGCATTGCGGCGTAGTCTGCAGTGAGTGATAAATCATCACTCGCTGCAGCTGGCCTAATGTCGGTTGTGACTTCTAAGTCGATGCTGAGGGATTGCGTTTGGGTTTGCTCACTGGGGAGCACGCCTATCACTGCTGGCACCGTTAACTGGTGTATAAAAATTTTATCCATGCAGCGAATTAGGTACCCGTTTGTTTTTCGCGAATTTCTTCGAAGGTTTTGCAGTCGATGCATTTATCAGCCGTTGGACGCGCTTCTAAACGACGCACACCAATATCAGCACCACAGTCTTCGCAATAGCCATAGACACCTTCATCAATCCAATCCAGTGCTTGCTCAATTTTCTTAAGCAATTTACGCTCACGGTCACGCGTGCGTAATTCAAGATTAAAACCCTCCTCTTGAGC
>CAYXLV010000024.1:0-3392 GCA_964465995.1 uncultured Coxiellaceae bacterium
ATGCAAGGTAAAACGCCAGTGATGCATTGGCACTATTACCCGATGATTGGCTTAATTGCTTTGCTGCTGTTGCTTGGTATCTTTTTACCTAATGCGCATCGTCGCAAAAAAAGGCATAGCTAATATTATTTTGTTTTAGGCTGTGGATTGCGTTGTTGTTGCGAGCTTGGTAATTGGTGACTGTCTGGCACCTGACTTTGCATGCTGCGCAAGTACTGCGATGCTGCTGGTACCTTGCTGGCTGCAAAAATATCTGCTGTACCACGCACCGCTAAGCCTTCGCGGGTTGTGCCTTGCGGCTGTGATAGTGGGCTTGCAAAACCCGTGGTGCGACTGCCGGCTGCTTCGGGGTAATTTGAAAAATACTTAGCCACCAAAAAGTCAGCGCCACCTTTAGCAGCAATACCGAATAAATTACCAAATTGGGTAAAAACAACATTGGCGTTAACCGGAATATTCACCATATCGGCATATTGGATAAATAACTTACGCTCAATAAATACACCGTCATCCACTACATGCACCATTGCATCAGCGCTATTGACTTTTAACTCACCGCTTTCGATTTGTTCTTTTAACCAAGTTAAAAAGTCTTCGCCATGTTGGGTGGCCACGCCTTCGGTTTGTTCAACTGGATAAAAATCAATTTTAGCGATTAATGAATAAATATCTTCGCGCCGTGTTTTTGCTAAGGTTTGGGTAATACGCCCGCCTTGAGAATCATTACCGTTTAGCGCATTAAGCCAATCTGCAAATACTTCTGGATCACTGGCAATCCAAAGAAAACCCTCTTCAGGTAAAAGTTGGCGGGCTAATAATGGGGTGATGGAGGTTTCTAAGCGTTGATAAATGGGTGCGATGGAATAGATTTTATATTGCTCGGCGTTGCATTCGCGCAAGGTCTCTCGGAATGGGAGCCAGTTATCTAATAGTTTGCCTTCCTCATCAACAATCGCAATACGTTGGTTGACGACGACTTTGCTAAGATCTTTGCAAAGGCCTGCAGTAAAAACTGCGTAATGATATAAAGGATCGGGCTTGCCGGTTTCTTCGGTAACGAAAGTGCGCAAAGCGATGGTTGCACGTGCCAAGCCTTCGTTTAATAAACCACAGAGCACACCATTTTGTTGGCTTGGTAAGACTTGGACAAATTCGGCATATTGGTTGATGGCAGCTTGGTAGAAAAACTCAAAATCATCGGCGGGAATGTCGACTAGGTCACGGACTAATGCAAAAACTCCATGGTAACGGCGCTCTGCAAAGAGCTCGCTGGCGGCTAGCACGGGCAGTAAATAACCATCTCTATAATATTGTTGCTTAGAGGGCTGAACTGCTCCACCGCCAACCTTACCTTTAATAAATACCATATCGTTACCACCAAAGTTGCTGAAATTTAACAAAAAATGGTCAGTGGCTATCCTGGCATGACCAAAATTTCGTGACAAAACAATTTGTTATTATATGCCATCTTGGGGGATGGACCAACTGATAAGGCTTTGGTGAGTTAGTGGGCGCTCTGTCAGTGTTTGGCTAGATTGCGCGAATCGGAGGCTTGTCATTGTGCAGCTCGGAGGCTTGTCATTGTGCAGCTCGGAGGCTTGTCATTGTGCAGCTCGGAGGCTTGTCATTGCGCAGCTCGGAGACTCGTCATTGCGCGACTCGATCGCGCAATCTAGAACATACCAATGGATCCCGCTGTTAAACAGCGGGACGACGAAATCGGAGGCCCGTCATTTCGCAGCTCGGAGACTCGGCATTGCGCGACTCGAAGACCCGCCATTACTAGTGAGTTTAAAAACCCTATGCTAAGATGCCGCCCATGGATATCAGCTTACTCATTGGCCTACTGGCCATTATTCTTACCTGCTTAGTACTTATGCCGAAGGCCATCAGTGCAATTCGGGCGCGTGATCTTGCGGGTTTTAAAATGCAGACCTTGATACTACTTTTAACCGCCTGTTTCCTGTGGATTATTTATGGCGTGCATGCCAGCGCACCGGCTTTAGTCATACTCGCTATCCTTGGATTTGCAGTCACTGGCATTCTATTAGCACTGAAAATTCAGCATACAAATAGCTCAAATATCGACCAATCTCCCTAGCTTGCAGATTTTCAATTCTTAGGTATCCTAATCGGTCTCAACTTTGAACCAGGAAACTACATGAACGACCAATACGATCCTGTCGCCATTGAAAGTGAAGCCCAAAATCACTGGGCAGACAACCGCTCCTTTGAAGTTAAAGAAGATTTAAGCCGCGAAAAGTTCTACTGTTTATCCATGCTACCCTACCCCAGCGGCGAACTGCACATGGGACATGTGCGTAATTACACCATTGGTGATGTCATCAGTCGTTATCAAATCATGCAAGGTAAAAATGTGCTGCAGCCAATGGGCTGGGATGCGTTTGGCTTGCCAGCAGAAAATGCTGCGATTAAAAATAAACTACCACCCGCGGAATGGACTCAAAAAAATATTAAAAAAATGCGCAAACAGTTTCAGCAACTGGGTTTTGCTTATGATTGGTCGCGTGAATTTGCAACATGTGAACCGGAATATTATCGTTGGGAACAATGGTTATTTGTGCAGTTATTTAAAAAAGGCTTGGTTTATAAAAAAAATGCGATCGTTAATTGGGACCCCGTGGACGAAACGGTTTTAGCCAATGAGCAAGTGGTCGACGGCAAAGGTTGGCGCTCTGGTGCACCGGTTGAACGGCGTGAAATTCCGCAGTGGTTTTTTAAAATTACCGATTATGCAGAAGAACTGTTAGACGGTTTGGATGAGTTAGAAAACTGGCCCGAGCAAGTAAAAACCATGCAACGCAATTGGATCGGTCGCTCGGAAGGAGTCACGATTCATTTTGGATTAGACCGACGCAAAAGTACCTTAGAAATTTATACCACTCGACCCGATACGTTAATGGGTTGTACTTATTTAGCGATTGCACCTGAACATCCATTAATCGCAAACTTAATTGAAAAAAATGAGGCCATTGCTAAATTCGTTAAAAAATTTAAAAAAACCAAAGTCGCAGAAGCCGATATCGCGACTTTAGAAAAAGAAGGCATCAACACTGGACTCAAAGCCATTCACCCCATCACCAACGAAAAACTCCCCATCTATGTCACTAACTTTGTTTTAATGGAATACGGCTCCGGCGCTGTCATGGCAGTACCGGCTCACGATCAACGTGATTTTGAATTTGCAAAAAAATATGACTTGCCGATGCTACAAGTGATCGAACCACCTAAAAAAGTGAAATGGGATTTTGATGCAGCAGCGTATACAGAAGGCGGCACTTTAATTAATTCAGGTAAAAAATTTGATGGTTTAAAATCAAAAAAAGCGATTGAAGAAATTATTGCTTACCTAGAAAAGAAATCTTTAGGTA
>CAYXLV010000024.1:3402-12490 GCA_964465995.1 uncultured Coxiellaceae bacterium
GACGGTAAATTATCGTTTGCGTGATTGGGGGATATCACGGCAGCGTTATTGGGGTACGCCGATTCCAATTATTTATTGCAAGCACTGTGGTGATTTACCCGTACCTGAAGACGATTTACCAGTTATTTTACCAACCGACTTAATCCCAACCGGCCAAGGCTCACCTCTTACTAAAGAACCGAATTTTTATAAAACCAAATGCCCGCAATGCGGCAAAGCAGCACGACGTGAAACGGATACGATGGATACTTTTGTAGAATCATCGTGGTATTACGCGCGTTATTGTTGTAACGATCAAAATAAAGCGATGCTGGATGACCGCGCCAACTATTGGACGCCTGCGAATCAATATGTCGGCGGGATTGAGCATGCGGTGATGCATTTATTGTACGCGCGTTTTATGCATAAATTATTGCGTGATCAAGGTTTGTTAAATAGCAGCGAACCGTTTAAAGCTTTGCTGACGCAAGGTATGGTGCTAAAAGATGGTGCGAAGATGTCTAAATCCAAAGGCAATGTCGTTGCACCACAAGCGTTAATTAAGAAATACGGTGCTGATACTGTGCGTTTATTTAGCATGTTTGCTGCGCCACCCGAGCAAGCATTGGAGTGGTCTGACAGTGGTGTTGAAGGTGCTTATCGATTTTTAAATAAATTATGGAATTATGCGCATAGCATTCAAAATGATATTCAAGAGCTTAATTTAAAGGGTGCTAGTCAGCTGAGTGCGATTGAAGATCCGCAACTGCAAGCGGCTTATAAAGACATTCATAGTATTTTACAGCAAGCGACTAATGATTTTGCGCGATTGCAATTGAATACTGTCGTTTCTGCCGCGATGAAAATGCTCAATGTATTAACCAAACTGAAGCCACACAGTGAAACTGCTTGGCAAATTGTGCAAGAAGGTTTAAGCATTTTATTGCGTTTATTGGCGCCGATTACGCCACATATCACTCATCATCTATGGCAAGCTTTGGGGTATGGTAAAGATATTCTTGGATGCAGCTGCCCTAAAGTGAATAGTAAAGCGCTGCAAACTAGTCAGATTCAGCTGATTATTCAAATCAACGGTAAATTGCGTGGCAAGATTATGGTTGATACTGATGCCTCAGAAGACACTATTCGTGAAGCGGCGATGAATGAAGAAAATGTTCAAAAGCATATTGCCGATGGTAATGTGAAAAAAATTATTGTCGTGCCAAAGCGATTAGTTAACATTGTTATGTAGCGAGCATGATGCGCTTAAAAAAAACCATTTTAGTTGGCTTACTTTTTGTGACAACACTTTTAGGCAGTTGTGGCTTGCAGTTGCGTAGCGCTGCTGACTTGCCACCGCAATTGCATACGGTTTATTTTGATTCACCTAAGCCCAATAGCCAATTAAGTATCGATTTACGCAATTTATTAAAAGGTGCTGATATCACTTTGGTGAAAGATCAAGCGGGCGCGCCAGTTACTTTACGCGTAAATCATTATAACTATCATCATAGCAATCCCAGTATTACTTCAACCAGCGTAGCAGTGACTTACTCATTAGCGATTAATGTAAGTTTGCAGTTATTTGATGCGCATAATCGTCCCATCACCCAAGCGAAAATTTTTAGTGTCTCTCGTTCTTTAATCTTGACCTCCGATCAAATTTTTACGCCTGGCGTTGATACGTTAGCGAAACAAGAAATGGATCGTGAGTTGACGATTTTAATTTTTCAGTGGCTGGCCTCTGACAATGTAAAAAATGATCTTTTGCAGCACCGCGTGCATGGTCGTCAAGGAGCAAAAAAACATGCAGCTAAAACTTAATCAACTTGCTGGTCATCTTAAAAAGACCTTAGCGCCGATTTATTTGATTAGCGGTGATACCACCTTACTGGTGCGTGAAACACGTGATACTTTGCGCGAGGCTGCTAAAAAAGCCGGTTTTTTACAGCGTGAATTATTGTGTGTGGAAGCGGGGTTTGATTGGGGAAAGTTTATTAGCCTGACTGAAAATTTTAATTTATTCAGTGAAAAATGTTTGATTGAAATTCAAAATCCAACGGCGAAATTTGATGAGCAAGGCATTAAGACTTTATTGCGTTATCTTGAAACGCCTTCAGCGGATCATGTGATTGTAATTACCTGTAATAAACTGACTAGCGCGCAGAAGCGATCGCGTTGGTATAAAGCGATTGATAATGTGGGGGTGACTTTACCAATTTGGCCGATTGGCGCACATGAATTACCGCGTTGGATTCAGCAGCGTATGCAGCAAGCAAAACTGCAAGCTGATCGTGAAAGTATTCAGTTGCTGGCAGATTTAACCGAAGGTAATTTATTAGCAACTCAACAGACGATCGAGAAATTGCGGCTTTTATATCCTGCGCAGTCAATTGATATTGACAAAATGACCGCCGCGTTGAGTCAAAATGCGCGTTACAATGTGTTTGATTTAACTCAGTATGCTTTGCAAGGCGATGTGACGCATGTGGTTCGGATTGTGAATGGTTTGCGTGATGAAGGAGTTGAGGCGACGTTTGTTTTGTGGGCGTTAACGCGTGAGTTGCGTAACTTAATTCAAAAAACCAAGCAGCGTGAACAAGGTGTGCCAATGCAACAGGTGTTGCGTGGCGAGTGGGCTTCGCGTCAAGCGTTATTAAAGTCTGCTTTAATGCGTCTGCACTCGACGTCGTTGCTAAAGGCATTACAATATGCGAGCCAAGTTGATCAAATGATTAAAGGTATGCAACCTGGTGCGGTGTGGGATGCATTAATGACATTAAGTTTGCAGCTCACCAATCCACATTTAACATTGCAAAAGGAATACGCATGACCACGCTTCGTAAGATCGGTATTTTAGGCGGTACGTTTGATCCCGTGCACAATGGTCATTTACAACTTGCTGAGATGATGGCGCTGGATTTTCATTTAGATTTTATTCAATTTATTCCCAACAACCGCCCACCTCATCGCCCACACCCCATCGCAAATAGCCAACATCGCTTAGAAATGCTGCGCATTGCCACCGCACGCTATCCCAAATTTGTTGTCAACGATATCGAGACCAAACGCGAAGGTCCGTCATATATGATCGACACCCTTAAATCGCTACGCCAACTTTTAGGCCAAGCCCCCCTATGCCTCATCATCGGCAACGACGCCTTCGCCAGCTTTAACGAATGGCAAGACTGGGAAAACATCCCCAACTACGCCCACCTCATCGTCGTCAACCGCCCCCACGCTCCCCTACCCAAAGCCCCCTGGGCCGAAGCCTTCCTAAAAAAACACCAAACCCAACACCGCTACGACCTCACCCAAACCCCCGCCGGCAAAATCTTCCTCCAACACATCAACCCCATCCCCATCTCCGCCACCGACATCAGACACAAACTAGCCACCGGCATGAACGTATCCCAAGACCTCCCCACCGAAGTACTAAGCTACATAAAAATGCACCAACTCTACCCCTAAAAAGACTAAGGGGGTCAACCACGGACAGTTTGAAAATTCTTATGAATATTCAATATGTTGCAAAATCAACTGTCCGGGTACGACACGGACAGTTGGTTTTTTAACCCATTGAATATTAGACTAATTCTTCAAACTGTCCGTGGTTGACCCCCTTAGTGGTGGTGGGGTATTATCGCGGCGGAAAAATGGACATTTAGTTCATTAAGAACATAGATAAGTTAAAACGGATTATTGGGATGAGATATCAACCACTGGATGAACAGACTTACTACTACTTTGCACAACAAATTTTTAATGCCAACACAGAGCAAGCTAAAAAAGCGCTTGCCATTATGATGTACAACTCAAGACTGAATAGCTTAAATAACAATGACCGACCTTCCGCCCTAAGTTATGGCTGGCTGCTGCACTTTCTTATCTCTGAACATGGTGACATTGACCTTAGTGAGGTACTGGCTATCCAAAATGGTCCAAGCAACAACCACTCATAAGGTTAACCACTTTCAAAAGAATAACTGTCACTTAATTTCAGGGGTAATTTAAAAATTGAGTTTACGTGCAACTTGCTCGTTTTCCTTGCTTGAACTGGTACCTTCTGTTGAATTACGCCCACTGTGGTTATTAAGCGCCGTACCTAAAAAGCTAAAAGAATTACCCCCCAGCCTATCCAAGTCATTTGAGTCGCTTGCATTATTATCCGAGTCTGTACGCATGGAAAGCTTATCACCTTGCGTAAAGGAGCCACCAAATAAGGGAGACTCACTACGCTGTGACTCCTGGAAACTGATCAGGGCTTTCATTTTTCTAAGAGAGCTTTCTCCTGAATCACCAAATAAACCCTGACGAGCCAACGACGACTTTGGAGGTCTTAAAGACATCTCGTTCTGCGATTCACGTCCTTGATAAACACGCTGTAAAGTGTCATCAATCATTGCATTATCATCAACTATTTTCTTCAATACCTCAGCAGGCGTTTTAAACTGCTCCAGTATAGTTTCAAGTTCTTCAAGGCTAGTCGTAAATTCAGTTACCTCTAAACTGCTGCTAGTTCTATTTAATCCAAATGCTTGCTTTTCAACTAGCAATGGCTGTGGATCAGATTTCGTTGCGGTCTTAACCAGTTTACGCAACGATGGCACGTGCACCAAACCAGCAACCAAATAAAGACTTGTCTCAAAAGGTGGTCTGAAATCACCACTTTTATTACTAAAGCCAGTAATGCAATTCCAATCATTATCAAAGAATAAATTGCCTGCTGCTAATACTTTCGCCTCCTCCTTAGATTTACCCGTCATTTGATAATGTGCTGGTATTTTAGATGTCGGCGCACCTTCTTGTGCAAATAAAATCTTAATGGCTTTATTTTCTAGCACAACAGCATAACGCAGAGAATTATTGCCAACCGCTTCTGAAAAATCACTTGCATTAACTCCTGATGACGATAACAAGTCATCTTCACTATCCCTTTCTGAGACTTTACGCACTTCATCAAGCAGTTGATGCAAACCATTTGCCGAATAAACTAGCAAAGTTCTAGCGGACTTTATTTTATGCTTGTTAGCATTTAATAGTGTGGCATAAGATATTTCTTGTGCTAACTCAATTGGATTAGCAAGCGAACTCACTTTTGAAAACGTAACCGCATTACTCATAGTTGGCGTCGAAACACCTATGGGAGCTGGCATAAAATCACTTACTTTGAGAGGTTGTTTGTTTGCAACTGGCGTAGCAAACTCCATTATGGGTGTTGCGAAAGGTAAAGCTGTAGGCTCAGGCTTAGGCCTAGATATCAATGGAACCGATTTTGAATTTGCTGGCAAAGTTGTTGATGAGCCATCCAAGTCTGCAAAATTAGGCACAAATGAAAGAGAAAAATTTGGATTCATGATAAACGACCTTCTTAA
Source organism: uncultured Coxiellaceae bacterium (assembly GCA_964465995.1). Lineage (GTDB taxonomy): Bacteria > Pseudomonadota > Gammaproteobacteria > Coxiellales > Coxiellaceae > CAYXLV01. Next base: position 8,757 of record CAYXLV010000024.1, read on the forward strand.
GTTTCCAACACCTCTAACGTCTTAACGAATTCATACCGCGTTAATCAATTAAAAGTGAATAAATAAAACACCCCAATCGCCATACAAAACAATGGGGAATTAAAAAGATCCGTTTAAAAACCTAGATTTGAATCAGCCAATCTTTGACTAAGATGATTTAGGAATCGTCACTGAAAGTTGTGTCCGGATCATACATAACAAGCTTTTCAGCGTCAATCCGGAAAATGATTAGGTTTTTAAGGCTCACGCAGCAATGCCAACACTTTATCAGTCGTTCGCAATGAACCTTCAATAAACCCTTGATAGTTCGTAAACGTATCACCGCATATAAATACATTTGGTACATTTAAGAAACTGTTATGCAAAGTAAAAGCGCGCGTTATCGGAATAATTTCTTGCGGATTAAAACCCGCATGCCAAAAACAAACACCCCCTCCGTAAGGCGCTAACCCCCAATCACGTACCGCATACGCCACAACCTCTTGCGGTCGACACGGCATATGCTGACAAAACGCGGCAACCAAACCTGGATCCTTACCAACTCGCGTTTCCAACTGCGGTGTTTGCGGATAGAATGCGCGCCAATAATTGGTTATTGGACTATCGCAATAAACCATAACCATACCCGTACCATCTGGCGCATTATAATAATGCAACTCGCGCGTCGGAATCCGCCACGCTTCAAAATTAGCTTGCGCGCCTTGCCACCAAGGTTTTTTCACCACAAACATCACCTTCATTAAATGCATCGGTCGCACCGCTTGCAAACACGCATTAATCTTAGGCGGAAAAGATGCATGCAATTGCTGAAGCCCCGCTAATGGCATAGTTAAAATCACTTTATTTGCAGTAATATTCACGCCATTTTTAAAAAACAAATGCAACTGCTTTTGATCTTCATGCAAGCTTTCCAAATGATGATTTAAAGCAATCGGAATATGCGCCTGCTCAACCAACTGCGCCAACTTATTAATCATGCTCGACATCCCACCAGCAATATTTTTTAAATGACGATTGGTTTGCAGCACTCGAATAAAAAACACAATCTCATTTGCTGCATTCATATTTTCATGAATAAAATGATAAAAACGACCGTATTCCATCACATAACGAATCGCCTCATAACTTAATACATGACTCAAAATTTCCCACCAACCATACTCCCATAAATAACGATTTTTATAGGTCGCACCTGCAATGATTTTTTTAAAGTCATCACGTTTTAGTGCTCTTAATTCGGGAATAGATAAATTTAAAATATGACTAATGGCAAAATACAAAAGCTCCAGCGGCGTTTTATTTTTTTCATTGGGCTTTAAATGAAACTTTGCAACATCATGCGGCGCTGCCACCTCACCATAATTTTCAAACGTCGTCACCGTTGTTAAACCCAGCTCCTGAATCAGACTAGCCAAGGTCGTTTGTAATTCAGGCTCAATCCGCATGGAACCAGCTTCTGCGGCAAATTGCCCCAAGGTCACCGTTTCAATTCGGCCACCTAAACGATGAGTGGCTTCAAATAAAGCGATTTTTTGCGTTGGATGCTGCTTTGCCAGTCGCCAAGCTGCATAAAGACCGGCGATTCCACCACCAATAATGGCCACATCATAATGATTATCCTGGCTAGAATGCATGGTTTTCCTTAGTTGTCGATCAAACTGACGTGAAGATGACTACCAAAATTATAGTTAGCCAAACGCTAGCGACCACCCATAACCACCCTCTTGAAGTCTAAAATAAAAAATAATGACCGAAATAGTGATATAAATGCCGTTTGTCATCGCAGATATTTCCAGATATCATGAGCGCCTCTTGAACACCATAGGTATCACCATGCATTCAGAACAACTCAGCGAATTGGTCAGTAAAACCCTAGATGATAATAAAGCGATTGATATTAAAGTCATTGATGTACGCGAACTCACCGACGTCATGGATTGGATGATTGTTTGTAGCGCCACATCGAGCATTCACTCCAAATCGATGGCGAATAAAGTCTTACGCGCCGCTCGCGCTGAAGGCGTGAAAGCATTCGGCGTGGAAGGCGAAGACGATGGTGATTGGGTACTGATTGACTTAAATGACGTGGTTGTTCATATCATGATGCCAAGCGTACGTGAATTCTACAGCATCGAAAAACTATGGAACATGACTGAAGATGCTCGCAAAAAATCCACTGGTTAAATGCAAATCCACCTAGTCGCTATTGGCAAACGCATGCCAAACTGGGTAACAGACGGTTATCAAAACTACGCCAAGCGCTTACCGCCAGATTACCAATGCCGACTCATTGAACTTGAGGCAAAAAAACGCACAAAATCAACCGATATTCAGCGCTGCCTCGATGAAGAAGGCGAGCTCTTACTGCAAGCCATTCCCCAGGATCACTTAATCATCGCCCTAGACCGCCAAGGTAAAACCTTAAATACACCAGCATTAGCCAAGCACTTACACACTTGGCATGATCAAGCGCAATCCATCAGTATTTTAATTGGTGGTCCAGAAGGCATTGCCGACAATGTTTTACAACGCGCCCATCACCGCTGGTCATTATCAGCACTCACACTGCCTCACCCGCTAGTCCGCGTTGTCATTAGCGAACAACTTTATCGCGCCTGGTCAATTATCACTAACCATCCATATCACCGCTGAATGACTAGCCTCTTGCTAGTAATTTCATTAAGATAAGTCCCCATGACCAAACGACTGACGATCAAAGATCACAAACAAGAAACCCACCTTTTCACGCAACGTAGTTTGACCGCTTTTGGTATTGTGTTGGCATTAGCATTAATCATCTTAGGCCGTTTAGTTTATTTACAATTTATCGAACACCGTTTCTACTCCACCCTGTCACAACAAAATGTATTAAGCGTTATTCCCATCGCACCCAACCGCGGTTTAATTTACGACCGTAATGGTGTGTTGCTGGCTAAGAATGTGCCGGCATACAGTTTGGATATTATTCCTGGCAAGGTGAAGCATCTACGCCATACCTTGCACGCGCTATCCAAACTAATACCAATTTCATCTGAAGACTTGCATGCTTTTTATCGGAGTTTAAAACAACATCGACGTTACCAACCTGTACCACTGAAATACGGCCTCTCTGAATTAGAAGTCGCGCGCTTTTATGTCAATCAATTTCGTTTTCCCGGAGTGATTATTCAAACCAAAATGTTGCGTCGCTATCCATTGGGCAAAGTCACTGGGCATGTGGTGGGTTATGTTGGACGGATTAACCAACAAGAATTAGCGAAAATTAATTCTGAAAATTACAGTGCTTCTGATTATATCGGCAAGGTTGGAATTGAAAAATATTATGAACATGCGCTGCATGGCACGGTTGGCTCTGAAGAAGCGGAAATTAATGCCAGCGGTAAAATTGTACGTATCTTAAAACGCATCCCCCCCATTCCTGGCGACGATATTTATTTAACGATTGATAGTCGCTTACAAGCATTCGCAGAACAAGCGCTAGGAAAAAATACCGGTGCCATTGTGGCGATCCAGCCAAGCACTGGCGAAGTGTTAGCGTTAGTAACAAAACCGGATTATGATCCCAATTTATTTGTTAACGGACTCTCCCGCAAAGACTACCAAAAACTTTTACACTCACCACTGCATCCGTTATACAACCGCGCTATTCGCGGTTTATTTTCACCAGGCTCAACGATTAAACCATTTATGGGTATTGCTGGATTAAATGATGGCGTGATCGATCCTTCATATAA
>CAYXLV010000025.1:0-12341 GCA_964465995.1 uncultured Coxiellaceae bacterium
GCAACACCAAGCGCATCCGCAGCATGCAAAGTCCGTGCGGCTTCCACCAAACCATAGTAGGACCAGGACGCACCTGCTAATTGTCCCAATTGAGCACTTAATCCTATGATTTTAAAAGCGCCCAACCCTAGGTCGGGCTGGCTGGTGTCTCATTTAAGTTGTGATGATTTTTTTACCAGCCTGAATAATATTATTTTGACGAGAAAAACAGCTTGCTTATGACTGGTATTTTTTTGTTTTGATAAATTAAAACAAGATCCACAAGAATTTTTCTTTAGATAAAAAGTAACCACACATACAGCAATACAACTTTGTCTGATAACCCTAAAAATCAAATACCATCACTAAATTTTGCTAAATGAGACGCCAGCCAGCCCGACCTAGAGTTGCGCTCCTTTAAAATCATAGAGTTAAATGCTCAATTGGGACAATTAGCAGGTGCGTCCTGGATAAAGACCTTGGTTACTCGGGGAGTGATTTTAGTGAGCAGTTCATAGGAAATTGTGTCTGCAGCTTTTGCAATTGTTTCGATGGGTAAGTCATCACCCCATAAGGTCACGATATCACCAACTGATGCTGTGGGGCATGGGCGCAAATCAACGGTAATCATATCCATAGAGACACGCCCAACCAGTGGACAACGCTGACCATTAATCAACACTGGGGTGCCGTTGGGTGCGTGGCGTGGATAGCCATCACCATAACCAATCGCAACCACACCAACTGGCATATCAGCAGGACACTCATACGTGCAGCCATAACCAATTTTAGCGCCACGCTTTACCGTTTTAACGGCCATTAATTGCGATTGCAAAGTCATCACAGGCTGCAACTGCAAATCCGCCGCGCTTTGATGCGAAAAAGGCGATGCGCCATATAACATAATGCCAGGTCGCACCCAAGCTTGTTGGTGTTTGGTGTAGGCCAAGATACCAGCGGAATGGCAAATACTTTTAGGTTCGGAATAATGATCAGTCATATCAGCAAAACAATGTAATTGTTGCTGCGTAAAATCACTGCTTGCAGAATCGGCATCCGCTAAATGTGTCATTATCACAAACGGTTTTTTAATCATACGCAGTTGCTGCAAGCTAGCATAAGCAGCAGCAAATTCCGTTGCCAAAAAACCTAAACGATGCATGCCCGTATCCAGCTTCATCCAAATCGATAAGGGTTGGCTTAAAGAGGCTGACTGTAAAACTGATATTTGCGACGGATGGTGAATCACTGCTGTTAAATCATGCTCAATAAACAGTGGTAACTCATCCTCACTAAAAAAACCGCCCATCACCACAATCGGCTGAGTAATGCCGGCTTGGCGTAAACGCAGTGCGCCCGCAATTTCCGCAACACCAAGCGCATCCGCAGCATGCAAAGTCCGTGCGGCTTCCACCAAACCATGTCCATAAGCATTAGCTTTCACCATGGCAAGTATTTGTGTAGATGAATCGATCAGTTCGCGAACGCGTTGGAGGTTATGTTGTAATGCAGACAGTTTAATCAGCGCTTGCGTTTGCCGACTCACGCAAACTCTCCAGCCGGCACATTCTTAGGCATGTAATTTTCAAAGCGCGTATATTGCCCCAAAAATGTCAACCGAAAATCGCCAATTGGACCATTACGTTGTTTACGAATAATAATTTCCGCCGACCCTTTATCCGGACTGTCTTCGTTATACACTTCATCGCGATAAATAAAAGCAATCAAATCCGCATCCTGCTCAATCGAACCCGATTCACGCAAATCCGACATCACCGGACGTCGATCAGTACGATGCTCCAAACTACGATTAAGCTGCGATAAAGCAATCACTGGCACGTTTAACTCTTTAGCTACCGCTTTTAAAGAACGAGAAATTTCTGAAATCTCGGTACTGCGATTTTCTTTCATGCCAGACACTTGCATCAACTGTAAATAATCCAACAATATCAGTCCCAACTCACCATGCTCACGCGCAATTCGACGTGCTCTTGAACGCACCTCACCAGGCGTTAACGCCGGCGTATCATCAATAAACATATTGGCTTGCGACAACATACTCACAGCCGAAGTAATACGCGGCCAATCATCATCATTCAAACTACCCGTACGCACTTTATGCTGATCAATGCGACCTAAGGACGACATCATCCGCAGAGTTAACTGTTCGGCAGGCATTTCCATACTAAAAATCAAGACGGGTTTATCACTTTTAATCGCTGCATGTTCAGCAATATTCATCGAGAAGGCTGTTTTACCCATAGAAGGTCGGCCGGCAATAATAATTAAATCACCACGCTGCAAACCAGACGTCATCTCATCAAAATCTGCAAAACCCGTTGATAAACCAGTTAACGCATCTTTAGAGTGATATAAAGTATCGATTCGCTCAGTAGCCTTAACCAACAAGTCACCAATTTGCTGCGGCCCGCTACCACGTGCGCGTTGCTCAGCGATTTTAAATACCTGGCGCTCAGCCGCATCTAAAATATCTTTGATATCTTGATCGCTAGGATTAAATGCATTTTCAATAATGTCCGTCCCGGTAGCAATCAATTGCCGTAACACAGAACGCTCACGCACAATCTCAGCATAAGCCACCACATTAGCAGCACTCGGTGTATTTTGAGCTAGCTCAAATAAATACGCATCGCCACCGGCTTTTTCAACCGAGTCGCGTTGTTTGAGCATTTCAGAAATAGTTAGAACATCAAAGGGTTGGTTACGTTTAGCAAGGTCAGCAATGGCTTGAAAAATAATACGATGATCAGGTCGGTAAAAATCATCTGCGCTGACAAGGTCGATGATACGATCCCAGGCGCGGTTATCCAACATGATACCACCCAGAACACCTTGCTCAGCCTCTTGAGAGTGTGGTGGAACCCGTGGTGACGGGGCATTGGTTGCCATCAATAACCTCCCTGCTGAATGCTTAAAGACAGCCGCTCAAGGAGTGAGCGGCTAATAACTAAAAAAACAATACGATTATTTTGCTTCAGTAATATGCAGTTTAACCGTTGCTTCAACATCGCTATGCAATTGCAATGCAATGTCATATTCACCAATCATACGAATTGGGCCTTCTGGCATACTGACTTCGCTTTTCTCAACTTCAACGCCAGCATTGCAAATTGCATCAGCAACATCACGTGGACCGATTGAACCGAATAATTTGCCTTCATCACTGGCATTGGCTTCAACCGATACCGTTAACGTGCTTAACTTATCAGCACGCGCTTTCGCAGACGCCAATACATCAGCAGCCGCTTTTTCAAGCTGTGCGCGACGTTTTTCAAATTGTTCAATATTGGATGGAGTCGCTTGAACAGCCTTACCCCTAGGAATTAGAAAATTACGACCATAACCTGCTTTCACAGTCACTTGATCACCGACATTACCGAGATGACCAATTTTTTCTTGTAAGATGACTTTCATCGTTTCGCCCTCAAATTTGTGCCCTTGCAATTTTGCAAGGAGCTTATCATAAAAGTTATTTTTCTACTAACTAGGCCCACAGTGATATTTTCACTGCGAATCGGACCACTGCAGCTTCACCAATTTGCGCATATTCCACCAAGCATCCACATACCCGACAAAAGCCAAAGCCGGAACAATGTAGTAAGGCAGAAACACCAAACCTAAATAGACCACGATCAACAACCATAAAAAGGCTTTGCGTAACATGGTCAACAAATGCAACAAACTCAAACCCGCGATCATAAACGGCAACAACAGCACCGGTAAAAAATCAATCGCAACCTTAAGCTTAAAAAAACTAGCAACCACTACCAAAATGGCAAAAATCGCCGCCGGCCAGCCCATCCGAATTTGACTAAATTCTTGACGCAGCATACCTGGCTTAAACAAATAAGCTTGCCACCAACGTGCCAACACCAGCTGCACAAATGTGCCTAAGATAATAAAAAATCCTAATACGCCGGTTGCAATAGGCACCACACGCTCCATTAGGATTTTTAAATCAGCTGCCGGTATTTTGACATTGGCTTCCTTACCAGCTTCTTGCAAATACTGCTGCAAGTGGGCGGCCCACCATGCATGTACATCTGGCACGATTAAGTGCACACCCGCAATCGCCACTAACGCAAGCACCGCGGCAAACTCCAATATTAAACCCCACGAACGATACTGACTTAATACAATGGCAAACAACCACACCAGCATGCATCGCAGCAGCAAAATATCAAATACACCAAAACGTTTTAGAAACAGCAGCGCCACCGCCGGCAAAGCAACCCAAGCTAATACAAACAAACCTGAGCGCCAGCCCTTACGCAACGTTACCAAGCCCACAACAATCGAGGCTAAAAATCCACCCGGTAGTTTAATAAGTGGCAGTAACGTACATAAGAAAGCAATACCAGCGGCATGCAAATCTTTGGCTAATAAAAATTCACCAATTTTACGCATAGCGTGACTTAATCTCTATGCGTATCGCAATACGGTAACAAAGCCATATAACGCGCAAGCTTGATCGCATGAGCAAGTTGGCGTTGGTAGCGAGCTTTAGTACCGGTAATACGGCTAGGAACAATCCGACCCGACTCCATGATGAAGTCTTTTAACGTATCAAGATCTTTGTAATCGATCTCAGTGACTTTGCCGGAAGCAAATGGACAAACTTTTTTACGACGGAAATATTTAGACATAACCTACTCCTCTTCTGATTGCGCGGTGGACACAGATTCACTAACCGGCTCAGCAGCAGGTTTAGCCGGTGCTCGCTCACGTTTGTTGCGAGAACGACTAGAATCATTGCTTTTCATCATTGGAGAAGGTTCTGTCACCGCTTCGGAGCGGCTAAGAATCAGATTTCTGATTACGGCATCGTTATAGCGGAAAGCATTTTCCAACTCTTGTAATGCATTTTGATCACATTCAATGTTCATCAGTACATAATGCGCTTTGTGGACTTTATTAATAGGATAAGCTAGTTGACGACGGCCCCAGTCTTCGTGACGGTGGATCTTACCACCATCTTGGGTCACCATCTGTTGGTAACGTTCTACCATGGCAGGCACCTGCGAGCTTTGATCAGGATGCACCAAAAAGACGACTTCATAATGTCGCATAGTATTTCCTCTTGGGTTGTAGCCCCCCGACATAATTGCGGTGGAGCAAGGATTTAAGAAAGCGCAGATTCTAGGCACAAAGCGCCGCCATGTCAAACGATTACCCCGCTTGCCGTACCCACCGAAAGCCCCTAAACTGTTGACCATCCACAACCAGTAGGAAACCAATGGTCATTCTTGAAGACAAAAACGATGCCAGCTATCAAATCCGCGCCTACGACACCGGTATGATCAAAGTCAACGACACCGAGTACAGGCAAAGCCTCATCATTGCTCCTGAACATTTAATCGCCAACTGGGAGCCACAATCACTCACCGACATCCAAGCCAAACACTGGCAACCTATTCTTGAACTGCAACCCGAAGTCGTCATCATCGGCACCGGCGATCAATTTATCTTACCGAAACCAGAAATCTTAGCTCCGCTCTACGCCCAGCAACTTGGTGTGGAAAGCATGAGTACTGGCGCAGCTTGTCGCACGTATACCGCCTTAATGGCTGACGGTCGCAATGTGGTAGCAGCACTGTTAATTCAATAAATAGGAACCCAGATGGACAAACTGATTATTGTTGTCGCGCAAATTAATTTATTAGTCGGCGATATTAAAGGTAATGCGCAACGCATTATTGAAGAAACCCAATTGGCCAAACAACAATACAATGCCGATGTGGTGGTCTTCCCAGAACTAGCGCTGTCGAGCTATCCACCCGAAGATTTATTATTACGCCCCGGATTTTATCACCGCTGTGAAAAAGCATTAGAAACCATCGAACAAAGCATCACTGATACCACAGTGATCTTAGGTTACCCCGATAAAGTCGGCACCAAGTATTTTAATATGGCTGCGGTTATTCAAAACGGCCGCAAAATCGCCACCTATGCCAAACAAGAATTACCCAACTACACTGTGTTTGATGAAGTCCGCTATTTTTCACCCGGCCATACACCTTGCGTATTTACACTGAAAGGCGTGAATATCGCAGTCACCATTTGCGAAGATCTCTGGCACCCCAAACCCACTCAACAAGCTGTTGAAGCTGGCGCGCACATTATCGTTTCTATTAATGCATCACCCTTTGATCGTAACAAAGCCCGCGCTCGTGAAACCATGTTGCGTGAACGCGCCAACGAAGCCCAAGTGCCAATTATTTATGCCAACCTGATTGGCGGCCAAGATGAACTTGTATTTGACGGCGGCTCCATGGTGATGACTGCCGATGGCGAACGCTGTCAGCAAGGCGCTTACTTTGCAGAAGATCATCTTGTTGTGGAAGTCACCACCGACAATATCCCTAAGGTCATTCCCAAACCACTACCACCACGCTTAAACCAAAATGAAAATGTCTATCAAGCATTAAGCTTAGGCGTAAAAGATTACATTAATAAAAACGGTTTTCCCGGCGCGATTATTGGTTTATCTGGCGGCATTGATTCAGCACTCACCCTTGCAATTGCAGCGGATGCCATCGGCGCTGAACGCGTGCGCGTAGTCTCCATGCCATCACCTTACACCGCTGCCATGAGCATTGAAGATGCATTAACCCAAGCGAAAAATTTAAACGTGCACTGCGACATTATTGAAATCGATACCATCTTTGAAAGCTTCTTAAATAGCCTTGCCCCCATTTTTAAAGACCGACCGGTTGATTCAACCGAAGAAAATCTTCAAGCACGTATCCGCGGCATGTTACTCATGTCACTGTCGAATAAATTTGGCTCCATTGTGTTAACCACCGGCAACAAAAGTGAGATGTCGGTTGGTTATGCAACCTTGTATGGTGATATGGCTGGCGGTTTTGCAGTCTTAAAAGATATTCCAAAAACACTCGTTTATGAGCTCGCCAATTATCGCAATCAACTATCACCTGTTATTCCAGAACGCGTGATCACCCGCGCCCCATCAGCAGAATTAGCGGCGGATCAACTTGACCAAGACACACTACCACCCTACCCCATACTGGATGAAATACTACGCTTATATATAGAAGAAGATCGCGACCCAACCACTATGTATTCAGACCATTTAGACAAAGCCACTGTCGACAAAGTTATTACTATGATCAATCGCAATGAATATAAAAGACGCCAAGCACCCGTTGGCATTCGCACCACGCAACGAGCTTTTGGCAAAGACCGGCGTTACCCAATCACATCTGGCTACACCAAAAATCTCTAAACAATAAAACAAACCAGTAGCAGCGGAATTAATTGCATTAACGCATTGTCATCAATCCACTTTAACTGTGGCCATTCCGCTGCCACCGTCAACGGTGCCATCACCACAGCCCACCACCCAGTAATACCATACCAATACGCACTCAAATACCAGATCGCACCAATCACCACCAAACCAGCCAATACCACCAACCAAGTACGCACTTTTGCACTACGCAATTCCCCAATCACCGGATCACCAATCGCGCAACTGGCAATAATCGGCATCGCATATTCACGCCCAGGCGCAAACAACAACACCAAAGCCATCGATATCACCGCCCAAGTAAATGAAGACACTTGTTTTGATTCATGTTGACGCTGCCCAAACACCGTCAAGCCTGTCACTAAACGAATAATTTCTAAAAAAAGCGTTAATGCCAACAACGCAATCACTAAAAATTGCGGCGACATTTTTAAATAAGCCGTAAAAAAAGCACCATAGTAATAATAAATAAACGGCACCAAAATCATGCCAACATGCAACAGCCGCCGAATAACATGACCTTTGATGCCGCCTTTAGTATTGGCAACGTGATTATTATTTGATGAGTGATCCATCCTTACCCACTCTTAGCGACTAAGCGCGTTGTAATTTTTTCAACTGCCGCGCATCCGGATAACTCGCTGCAAAAATTTTCATGGTGTTATCCGCCAACTGATTTAAACCCAAACGACGATAAGCTTTCACCATAATCGTTAACGCCGGAATCACTTGCGGTGAACCATCAAAATGCGCAATCACAAAGCTCGCGCGATTAGCCGCTGCAACATAAGCTTTACGCTCCATGTAATAATCAGCAACCAACACATTTTTACGCGCAATAATATTGCGAATCGCACGCATATGTAATATTGCATCAGGTGTATAAATAGAGTTCGGATAAAAACGCGCTAATTTTGCAAACGCTTGAAACGCTTCTTTTTTCGTGGATAAATCACGCGGTGCCGGATCGGTACCGAATCGTCTTTGCAACCAAGTTAAACCCAAATTGTATGCAATTAAACCCTTCATGTAATACGCGTAATCGACATGTCGACCTGTTGGATACAATCGCGTATAACGATCAGCGGCTGCCATCGCTGAAGGTTGATCGCCGTCTTTATAATAAGCGTAAATAATTTCCAACTGACCTTGTTGCGCATAAGGTCCAAAAGGATAAATAGCATCCAACGCTTCATACCATTTAACGGCATCATCATATTTACGAGAGGCTAGTGCTTGATTGGCTTGGTGGAAAATTTTAGCGGAGCTTAAACCGCGGTATTTGGCATAGGTGTCGGTGGGTTTCTTGCTACATCCTGCTAGTAACGCTATGAAAAGCAGTAGGAATATAAGTTTGCGCATAAGCTGTGGTATCCTCTATTGGGTTTTTTGGAGGGGTCATTATAGTCGAAGATGCTAGGGAACAGTAGGGGCATTTGGTAGGGATTTTTGTGTATTTTTTGAGCTAAACAATCTTTAAAATCAAGAGCATTATTCATGGAAAATAAAATTTTTTTACAAAGCGTGATCACAGATACGTTAAGTGGCTGTCGTCTTGATCAAGCACTGGCACGTTTATTTGATGACTATTCACGCGGACAATTACAAACCTGGATTAAAGCCGGTTGTGTCAAAGTGGATGGCAAGATTTGCACGACACCACGTGAAAAAGTTCGCGGCGGTGAAAGCATTGAAATTGACGCCATTATTGAAGTCAAAGAAAACTGGAGCGCACAACCAATTCAACTGGACATTGTTTGTGAAGACAACGATTTAATTATCGTCAATAAACCTGCGGGCTTAGTCACCCACCCCGGCGCCGGCAATCATGACAACACACTTGTTAACGCCTTATTACATTACGACCCACAATTAAACACCATCCCACGCGCCGGCTTAATTCATCGACTGGATAAAGATACTTCCGGCTTACTCGTCATCGCTAAAAATTTAGAAACCCATCACGCCTTGGTACAAGCCATGCAACAACGCGACATCAAACGTGAATATTCTGCCATTGTGACTGGCGTGATGATTTCAGGTGCAACCATTGAAGCGCCTATTGGACGCCACCCCACCCATCGCACCAAAATGAGCGTTATCCCTTCTGGCAAACCTGCGATTACGCATTATCGAATTATTAAAAAATATCGCGCGCACACGCATTTACGCGTAATTTTAGAAACCGGACGCACCCATCAAATTCGCGTGCATTTAGCGCATGTGAATTATCCGATTGTCGGTGATCCAACGTATGGTAATAAACGCGCATTACCTGGAAAAATTTCAGAACACTTGCGCACAACGCTACGCCAATTTAAACGCCAAGCCTTACACGCACAAAAACTTGAACTCATACACCCGAAAACACAAACCACATTACAGTGGGAAGTTCCACCACCTGCTGATATGCAAAATTTATTATTAGCACTCGCTGAGGATGAAAAAACAGATGCAGAATAAACGTTATGTCATACCAAACTGGCCCGCGCCTAGCAATGTCCATGCAGTTAGTACTACACGCATTGACGGTTATAGTGATGCACCATTTGCTGGATTTAATTTATCGAAAAGCGCCGGTGATACCACGACTGCCGTTGAGCAAAACCGCAAACAATTGCAACACGATTTAAAATTACCCGCTGCTCCAGTTTGGTTAAAGCAAGTGCACAGTAACGATGTAGTGCACATTAACGATATTAATGACGCTAACAACACACCAATCGCTGATGCCGCCATTGCCTCACAACCCCATCGCGTTTGCACAGTGCTAACTGCGGATTGCTTACCACTATTGGTTTGCAATCGCCAAGCCACTGAAATCGCAGCAATTCATGCAGGTTGGCGTGGTTTATTAAGCGGTGTGATTCAAGCCACTATTATGCAAATGCACTCAGCGCCTGCTGATTTAATGGTGTGGCTTGGCCCAGCGATTGGTCCTGAAGTTTTTGAATTGAATCATGAGATTCGTCTTGATTTTGTACAGGCCAACCCGCAAAATAGCGCGAACTTTTATCAGCGCGGTGATAGTTGGTTTGCCGATATTTATGGCTTGGCAAAAGTGGCCTTACAAAGTTGCAACGTGCATGCAATTTATGGCGGCGACTACTGCACTTACACGCAAGCCGAACAATTTTTTTCGTATCGGCGCGACCAAGGTAACACCGGGCGGATGGCATCGTTAATTTGGTTAACTCATGAATGAGGTATTTATGCAGCGTTTAAAATTCAGCATCCTGTTTTTCTTATTGCTCCCCTTCACTGCTCTAGCACATATTCCCACCAATATATCAACACCAAGCCTTGCTCCCATGCTCACTAAAGTCACACCTGCGGTGGTGAATGTTGCCGTTGAAAAAATGGTGCCTCCTGCTAAAAAATTATTAGCAGATGGTCGTATTGGTCAAGCGAAAAAACCTGAATATTTAACGGGTGTGGGTTCAGGTGTAATTTTTAATGCTAAAGTCGGTTTAATTGTCACGAATGCGCACGTTGTTGATCACGCCAAAATTATTGTGGTGACCTTGAAAGATGGACGTCGTTATCGTGCACGTTTAATTGGTGAAGACAGTGGTTTTGATATCGCGATTATTAAAATCCCTGCACACAATTTAAAAGCAATTCACTTTGCTGATTCTGATAATTTAAAAGTGGGTGATTTTGTCGTAGCAATTGGCAGCCCATTTGGATTAACCCAAACCGTCACCTCTGGTGTCATTAGTGCCTTAAATCGCTCTGAACCACGCATTGAAGGCTTTCAAAGTTTTATTCAAACGGATGCGCCAATTAATCCTGGCAACTCGGGTGGTGCGTTAATTAATATGCGCGGTCAATTAATTGGTATTAATACCGCAATTTTAACGCCAGTTTATGGCAATATCGGTATTGGGTTTGCGATTCCAAGTGATATGGTGCACAGCATTCTGAGTCAGTTATTAAAATACGGCAAGGTCAAACGCGGTATGTTAGGCGTTGTTGCACAAAACTTAAGTGTTGAATTAGCACAAGCTTTGGATTTAAAACCAACCAAAGGTGTGATTGTTACTCAAGTCATTCCAGGCTCTGCAGCAGCAACGGCTGGTGTGAAAGATCAAGATATTATTGAGAAAGTGAACGGTAAAATTATTCGCAGTGCTGCGCAGTTGCGCAATACACTAGGCTTAATGCGTCCTGGCACAAAAATTACTTTAACAATTTTACGCGACCATAAAGAATTAACCCTCTCCGCCACCGTTGGCAATCCTAAAACGTTAATTGCACAACATAGCATTCCCTTTTTAAGTGGTTTGCGGTTACAAAATTTTAAAGAACTTGAAGCCGATGGTAGTTTGCTACAAGGGGCATTAGTCACCGGCGTTGCTTCCACCAGTCCAGCGGCGTTAGCGGGTTTATTACCGGGCGATATTATTATGAGTGCGAATTTGCATCCAGTGGACTCAGCGCAAGCTTTAAAAAATATTGCACTGCAAAAACCCAAACAATTAGTTATTAAAGTAAAACGCAAAAATCGTAGTGCGTTTTTAGTGGTAGAACGTCAGGAATAAACTGGCTTGAGGAAAAAACTATGAAAAAATCCCTCGTTATTATTGTGGTGCTTGGTGTCGGTGTGGCACTGGCTGGACTTTATCATTGGCGGCATCATCAAAAAAATCACCAAGCTGCCGTCACCCCAAGCATTCCGGTGAAACTTGGGCATGTGCAATCTGCCATATTGCCTAACACCGCTTTTGCCACGGGAACACTTTCTGCTGCGCAAAGCACGATTATCTCGACCAAAATTGGTGGCTACATCACTAAAATTAATTATCAAGAAGGCCAGCACGTGCAAGCGGGTGAGATGTTAATTCAATTAGACACCACACTTGAACAAGAAGGCTTAGCGGCTGCCAAAACCGCTGCACATATTAGCAAGCTACAATTTCAACGCAATCAAAAAATTTATCAACGCCATTTAATTACTCAAGATGTGTTATACAATTCCAAAGTTCGTGATCAAGAAAATCAAGCAACGGTTTTAGAAGATAGCAAAAAGCTCGCTGAAAAAACCATCCGTGCGCCGTTTGCCGGATAT
>CAYXLV010000026.1:0-12156 GCA_964465995.1 uncultured Coxiellaceae bacterium
TCGTAGGCTTGGCCGATGTATTTTTGTGTGGCTTTTTTGCCGTTGATGTATAGCACTTTGTTGATGTAGCTGATTTTGTCGCCGGGGACGCCGATGACGCGTTTGACGAAAGTGACTTTTGGGTTAACTGGCCAGCGGAATAATGTAATTTGACCGGTTTTGGGTTCGTTGGTGGCAAGCAGCTTAGTGTGCCAGACGGGTAAGCGTAAGCCGTATGCAAATTGGCTTACTAAGATTAAATCGCCTGGGATAATTGTGGGTTCTAGTGATCCGGTGGGAACGCGATAGGGTTGGGCGATAAAGGAGCGAATTAATAAAACAATGATAAACACTGGGAAAAAAGCGCGTGCGTAGTCGATAACAATGGGTTTTTTTTCGGCAACTTCATGTGACTTGCCTTGGCGTTTTTTAAAGGCGCAATAAATAATATCGGCAAGCGTTACTACACCCGTAAAAACGGCCAGTATCATCAAAATGGCGGGGAAATCAAAACTCATAGCTGGTCTCCTAGTAGCGCATCACCGCCGGTTTGTTGTGCTTGCTTGGAATATATAGCCTCGCCACGAAACACATATATTGCTTGCGCTGCAGGCACACTACCCAGCACAGAGTGGCCAAAAATTCTTACAATGATGGCGTTGGCTCCAAGAGACGCTGCCAATTTACGTGCTTTTTGCAAAATCGCTTTTTCGCTTTGACGAGATTTTCCAGTGAAATGTTGCGAGATATTAATTCGACCAATTGATTGGTACTGATTAGGCGCAGTGACTTGGCTAAATAAAACGATGGCTGCGGGAGACGTTTGAGCGCGTGTTTTTTCGGAGGGTAAAATCAAACCATGAGGTTGATGCGGATCTCTTGGGAAAGTGGATGCAATTAGAGCAACAATAATGATTCCTAGCAAGACACTAAACCAAGTGCGTTCGGTTGATTTGATCAATTTTTATTCCCTTTTACAGCAAAACTTGACGCAAAGACTAACCGAAAAGATGGAAATTTACAATCGCATTGCTTTAGTCGCTACCATAAATCTTTTTAATGACAGCCTTTAAAGAATCGTCGTTATTAGCAACTGGCTGTGCACTTGGGATCGCTGTTGCGGCTGTAGCCGTTGACTGAGTTTTTTGTTTTGCTGGTACGGCTTGCTGATGCTTACCATGTAAAAAATCTGCAGCACTTTCAGTAAAGCCAGAACGCAAGCCTGACAAAATATCGGTTGCATTAATTTTCGCAGCTTTACTGTGATTAATGCTAGCTAAAGTTTTATTAAGCTTGGTCGCAACTACACTTTGTGCATGGGTTACCTTATCAATATTGCGGCTGCTACCAACCGGCAACTGATAGGTTTTGTTCAAGTGAATTGGCACTAAAATACTAGCGCCCGCATGCAGTTGATTCGTTTTTAAGTGATTCACACGGCGCAGTAATGCAGCAGTTGTATGATAGTTATGGGCAATCGTGCTGAGCGTGTCGCGATTTTGTACTTCATGATATTGCCAACTAACATGCGTTTTACCTTTTACATGCGCTAAGTTGCGCGCAAATAAAGTCGCATGTGTCACTGGAATTAATAAGGTGTACTCACTATCTGGCTGCGTTGCAAATCGACGAAAGCCCGGATTGAGTTCATGCACCATCGTGGTAGAAATGCCCGCTAGTTGAGCAATTTCACGAATATCAAGTTGTGACTTCATCTTAAAAGCGACGAAGTATGGGCGGTTAGGCACGGATGGTAATTGAATATCGTAAGCTCTATGTTTTTTAATTAAGATCGCCAGCGCTAGTAACTTTGGCACATAGTTGCGTGTTTGCAGCGGCAAAGGCAATGCCCAATAGTCAGTCGCACGATGATGGTCACGGTTGTAATGCATCGCCGCTCTAACAGCACCACCGCCAGCATTGTAACCTGCCAATGCTAGATACCAACTGCCTAAGTTGTTATGCAAGCGCACCAGATAATTCAATGCCGAGTTGGTGGAGGTCACCACATCGCGACGCGCATCATGCCACCAATCAATATCCAACCCATAGCTTGAGGCTGTGCCTGGCATCATTTGCCATAAACCCGCTGCCCCAGCGCTTGAATAAGCATATGGGTTATACGCACTTTCGATCATTGGCAGCAAAGCAAAAATGGCTGGCATATGGCGCTTTTGTGTCTCTTTGTAGACATAATAAATGTATGGTGTGGCGTTATTTAAAATATTTTCAACGCCATGACGATGTCGCAAGTACCAGCGAACCTGACGTTTAACGGCCGGAATCGTTGCAGCATGTGCCACGTTTAGCTGGCGACTAATGGTGTCCCATAAATTTCCTGATTGTTGAATATTATTATCGTCTTGATAGGTTGCTGCTGACGCGAAAGCTTGGGTTAGTGCAGATGTGCTAGCCGAATTTGATGGGCTTGCAGACGCCGCGCCAGCAGCAAAACGGGTTTTTTTAGCGGGCGCACTTTTGTGTGTGCTTGCTGCTTGATGACTGCCCGCCTTTGCTAAAATACTTTTACTATTATCTGAAGTTTGTGGTGCAACTTGTTGGTTAACAGAGTGAAAACCAAGTGCTTGCTCGCGTCGCACCGCTGCTGCATTTTGATCTTGTGCTGTAGCGTTATCGCTTGATGTATTATCTGCAGGTGCTTTGTAGTGACCATATAAGACTTTAAATTTGCCATGAATTTTACTGAGCGCTTGGCTGTCAACATAAGCAATAGCACCCGGTGTGTGTTCAACCGTAGCCACCGCTGCTGCGGCATCTTCATTCGCACTTGGTTGTGAGTTACCGTTCCCAAAGGTTTGAGCTGACCAGTATTCTGCAACTTGGCCTGGCGACCAACCAAGAATTTGCTTATAAAATTCACTGTAAGCTTCTGTTCCTGATGGCAGGTCATAAGGTTGTACTTGAACTTTCTTGCCTAGCTTCGGCGTTTGACCAAGATAAATCGCAGCGAGTTGTTTTTTAGTTAATGATTGTAGTTTTAGGTGTGGGTTACCAATAACCACCAACGATGCATTCGCTGCGGTTAAACCAACAAGTAAAAAACAACTGATAAGAATCGCGATCGTCCATTTGGCGTGTTTAAATCTAAAATATCGCATCTACATTAATACCGTATAAGTAAACGTGCTTCCTCTCTGGATTGCCATCAAAAAAGCCGTTGGTTCCTCGTAACGGCGTGATTCTGCTGGCACTCACCTTAGCAATCACATTTTTGCTAATGGTGTAGGTCAGCCCCAAGGTAAAAGCGTCTTGATTAATGGGTAATTCTGCACTGCTCAACAATGCTTGCGCGACTAAATCATTGCGGTTGTTGGTGTTAACGCGGCTATAAGTTAGCCATGGTAAAAAGTGGCTGATTTGGTAGCCAATTAACGCATAATAACCGGTTAATTTTGCCAAAAATGCGGGAGTAGATCGGTGAGCGTATTCGCCAATCACAATGATATGGTGGATATTCAATTTAGCACCAACACTATACAGTCGAATGGAACGGCGATGGAATAATGGCACTTCAGTGCCGGCGATTGGCACATCAATCGATAGCTTGGCATGTGCAAAGCCGCCACGCAGCGTAAAGTATGGATTACCGATGCTCAGCACACCGCCCATAATTTCATTGGCGCGCACTTCGCTTTGAATGCCTTTGGGTAGTAAGAGCACGCCAAAAGTGTATAGGTCTTTGTCGTTAGAATCTTCACCGTAAAAGGTCTGAATTTTCAAGGTGGCGCCCGTGCTACCTAATCCAAAGTTGTAGGTTGAGTCGATACCATTAACGTGACGGAAAGGCGTTAGTGAATACACCGCATCGGGTAGATACTGAAATGGATAAGTAAAGCCCACTTGTTGGGTGGTGGAATACATAAAAATTGGGAAGCGGAAACGGCCAACAATGGTGTGTGCTGATTTGGCAAAGCGCAAGCGTAGATAAGCCCACTCTGCGGTGACATGGTAAGGTTGCATGCCATTTGTGTCATCACCGTCGGCCACCAGTTGCAAAGTAGCCGATAATAAATGGCTAATATCGACGCTAAACTGTAAGCCGATGAGCGACATGGCACCGAAATTAAATTCATCTTGGATAGCGCCACGTTCGGGGATTAAGTAACCCACTTGGCCATTGCGTGCGGTTGTGCGTAATGCGCCGGCAGAAGCGAATCCATTAATGTGGAATCTCGAGTTATTTTTTAGGCCGAGTTTGGATTGGAGTGAGAAGCCGCCATTGTTGCTGCTGCTATCGCGATTGGTGGAGTTGTTAGTGGAATTATTATTGGTGTTGTTGGATTGGGTAACAGGTACTTTTTTTATTTCGTCTTGTGTTTGGTGCAGGTTTTTGGCTGCCGATTCAACTGCGCCTTTAATTGAGGCGCTGGTAATCGTAACGGGTTTCACTGCGCCCTGCCCGACGGTGGTTGGCAAATGGTCGGCGCTTTCTTTGGCATTTTGATAGGGAACGTGCATGACCGGTTGGTGAAAAAGCGCTACTCTGCCGCGTGGTGAAGTACTCGCTTTTTTCTCAACGGCTGCGGTAGCGGTTGGGGTTGGTAATGCTAATAGCGCATGGCGTGCAACTTTATGATGGCTTGGTTTGGTGTGCTTGCTTGGTGTTAATAAGCTAACCGATTTGGCGGCTGTTGTGCTTGGTTTGGGTAATTGAAAATAAGCTGCTGTATAAGTGACTTGATTTAAACGCAGTTTGGAGGCTTTGCTAATTGCTCGGCGGCCAAGTTTTGTGGCTCTGCGGTAATATTTTTTAGTGGCTTTGGTGGTGGTTGGTGTGGGTAATTTTTCTAATGACTCTGCTATCAGTAGTGATCGGCCAGGCTGTGTGCTGCTGGCGCTGGGTGCTGGTAAAGCCTTAACCGATTGATTTGGCGTTTTTGTTGCTGCATTGGCAGATAGCAATGCCAGTGTGCAACAGATTACACTCATTATGGCTGATAGCTTCTTGATTTTTTTTGTGTTTAACATCGTATTATTTCAATAAAATCAATATGATTGGTAACAAAAAAGATTCATGCAGTCTAGCACTCTCACTATTAATGTACAATTACGCGGCTTTCTAATTGCTTAAAAAATAAGCATTTTTTTGTATCCTGCCTGGCGTGATGTGTACATTCTGCACTTTCTAACCCAGCTGTATATTATATAGACATAACCTTAAGAGAACCTTAAGAGAATGAAGTTATTGCTTGGCGATCAAAGTCGCGCAATGACGGTGGGGTAGCCCTCCAATGACGAAATGCTGGCGAGGTGCTTAAATAATCAAGAGAAATTCTTTATACTGGCGCCTAATTTTCTACAGAGGTAGCTTATGAATCGATTGGCTTCGTTTATTGGGATGGGGATATTTTTAGTACTGCTCGTAGTCGGCATTATCGTTTTTTCTTATATTATTTTAATCGGCGCCGCAATTGGCTTGGTGCTTTTTGCTATTGCTTATGTCCGCGCACGATTTTTTAATCGCGCGAAGCAAACCACGCCAAAAGAAAACTCGCCCGAGTCAGGACGAGTGATTGAACATGATGAAATTAAATAATTAACCTCCCCCGATGGGAGAGGCAAGCCTCGACTTTACAGTGGCAATTTATATGCCGCTCCAACAAAACCATTTAAGGTGGTCGGAAAAGAACCCGAGGTCACAGTGATAATAGTTTCTGCTGTAATAGCAATGCTCGGATTAATGTTATACGCAAACCCCAATCCCGTTAACAACACTACACGATTGCGATTTACAATGGGAATACCCGCCGTGATGTTTGTATTGGCCAATAATGCACCAATTTTTAAAAACGTTTCGATACTTTCATTAATGGGGATAATCGGTTTAACGGCTAAGTAATAACCGTTACTGTTGGAACTTGTGCCAATAAAACTGACATTTTTAGCGAATCGCAAATAACCCAGTTCGATTGCGATGTTTGGCGAAATTTTATAACCGGCATTGACCAGTAAAGCGAAACCTTGATTTTTTGACACACCATTTAAACGATTTTTACCATAACCCAAACCAACACCAATATAGATACCGCTTTTGTTAGCAACCTTTGGGCTGGCTTTTAAATCGGTTGGTAAATCAACCTGGGCACACACCATTGACGACATCAGCAAACCCATCACGCCACTCATCATCGCGATCCATTGTTTCATAAACTCACTCCTTTTTTTAAAACTGGGACTTGTTGATGATTAAAAGCCTACTATCTCAAAGGATATGCGGTTTTCATAATCATCACTGTAGGTAGCAGGCAACCAGCTGGTCCAACCAAGATAAACACCTTGGCCCAATACTGCCGGCTTGACTGCCGCTTTTGCTACCTGCAAACAAATGCGACAAGTATAATTGCTGCGGGTATAAAATAAAATAGTTTGCTTAAGTTGTGGATAGCCGGGTTGGTGTGGTAGGAAATTAAAATACTCCTCCCATTCAATCGGACCAATTTGTAATGTCATCACTGAAGCTTGGTCCCACGCATTTTCACCGACTACCGCATTAATACCTAATCGTTGATTTTTACCGAAAGCACCTATTTTGGTAATCTCGCAATCGCTTAATGGCCACCACGCACCATCAAACTGTCCGACTTTTACGGGAACGTGATATAAAGTTTCCAGAAAAAATCGCAAACTGCCGGCACTGCAGTGTCTTGATACCAATAAACTGGTCATGTGCAAATACGAGCGTAATTGCATAGGTAATAGTTGCTTCGTCGTTGCAAAGCGCATACCGCTAAATGCAAACAAGAGTCTCGATAATTGGTTTTCGGCAATCGGGCGGCTGTCAAAATAAAAGCGTTGTTTTTTACGGTTAGCGTATAAAAGTTGCAGCAGGCGATGATTAAAAATATCAAAGTAATCTTGTTGCGCGAAATCTTTATTGCGCGTGCTGGTTAATAGTGCTTCTGTATCGGTGTAAGGTAGTGGACCTTGCGCACCCGCAATATTTAGCACGGCAGTCGTTAGCGTTACCTCATCGTCCTCTGCTGCATGATCAATCGCTGTGACATCAGCAGTTGGAAACGCTAGGCTAGTATCTGTGCGAAACTTTAACTCAGCATCTTTTTCAATTAACGATAAATAACGCTCTAAATATCGCGCCGCAGTGTAAAAATCATATTCACGTGCATTTTGCAGCAGGTCATCAATTAAATGATCACCTGGCTCCCTGACCTCGGTTTCCATTGCTTGCAGATTCCTGTTGCTGAAACTTCTTTAATGATTAATTCTGAAAATGAATTAATCGGTACTAACTGCGAAAAGAAACGATCTAACACAGCACCAAATAAAAAGGGATTACGGCCTTCTAAATAGGCACGATCAAAGGTCACAGTGATTTGTACGCCCTTTACAAAACCTTTCCAAGCATCATCAAGTGAAACACGCCGAACGATGGTTTTGGTTTCGATATCGCGGATGCTCATAATATTGCGTAGCACCGAATCACTATCACTAAAACTGACTGTGCGCAAAATATCACGCAAAATGGCAACGCCTTCTGGGTTATTTAATAAATTCAAATGGTGAAAAGATAAAGCGGAAATAAATTGCCATTGTTGCTCGCCGCTTAGTGGTGGCTGCACTTGTTGGGTTGGGCGGCGAATGCAGCGGATCTGCGTGGTGGGTGTATCTTGATCGACAAATAATAAGGCACCTTCAATCATGCGTTCTGCAACATGGCGATTGGTGCACCAAGTGTCTGCATAGAAAGAACTTAAATTAGCGTGTAGGTGTTTTTTATCGTAATTAAAAAAACCAATATAACATTCCGTTCCTGGTAGTGATTCGCGGTAACTGTAATCACGGCGCAAAATCCAGGCGCTATCTTCTGTAGCTGCCTCATCCACGTGATTAGCGCTGTAAAGCGGCGGGATCAGCACGGTTTCATTGTCGGGGGTTAGGCCATGGATCTTTTCGATAGCGTAAATTTCGTAGGCATGCTCATTGTATTTATCCGGTGATAGTAAAAATTCAGATTGGGTTGGGCGATAGGTCACCGGGTCGGTGACTTTTTTAAATAAATTAATAATAGGTGCGCAACCTAAGGCTAAACTGGTTGGCGTAATTTGCAAGTCGTTGGGTTTAGTGCTTAAAAAGACGAGCACCTCAAATGCATTGCCCGAATTGATATGCTGTAATTTTGTAATATCAAAAAACATAAATTTTTGTTTCACACAAAAAAATTCGGTTAGTAAATTGTAGGCGCTATACGCATGATTAGAACAAGGCAGCACTTCTTCATCTGGTTCTAGTCCAACCGGTTGAATCACCTCCTCTGCAGGCAACACTAAACTGTGCTGCTCACCCTGCGGTACAATCGCCACTTGCAATGCACTATAAAATAAAGCCCGATAAACTTGGCTGGCTAAGATTAAATCGGTGTTGATATAAAAACGTAAGGATGACAGATTCAATTCGGCAAGATCTTGAAATTCACTCTCTAAGCGAATGCGCAATACGGATAAAGCTTGTGGGTCATGCGTAATATCATCATATTTCTCGACAGGATCTAAAGACACATTGGCAACGGTTAGCGGCCATAAGGTGACGGGATAGCTGGTGCGAAATTGGCACTCAATATCATCAATCTCGGCGTAAAGCCGCGTGCCTTTGGCAATTGAATAGCCCTCGGCTTCATTGCAACGCTGAGCATCAACGGCAAACTGGACTATAGCGGTTGAGGGAATCGGACTGCGAAATTGCGGATAAATGACTTCTTGTAATGCGGAACTCACCGATGCGTATTCATCATCAATATTGTGTTGCAAGCGTGCTGCCATAAAAGCAAATGCTTCAATTAAGCGCTCAACGTGCGGATCGCGACTGCCATCAGAATCCAATTCCAAGCGAGCGGCTATTTTAGGATAGCGTTTCGCAAAGGCGCTGCCTTGACGAAAGAGATATTGTAATTCGCGTTGATAGGCATCGAGTAAATAATGTTTATCCATACACAGGCTCTATTTGTTCGGTTGTTTGTTTTTCGAGTAAAAATTGGAAGGCATGCTCGACCGGATGTGATGATGCTATTTTTAAAGTTAGTTGCACGATAAATTTTAAATTAACGCTTTGATAGTCTTCGATAGTGACACGCACATTTTGCACGCGCGGTTCAAAGTGTTTAATGGCTTGGGTAATTTGCAATGCCAACTGAGCTTGGTCATCTGGATTTTGTAGATTAATAAGCAAGCCGCTGACATCGGGTATGCCGTAATCTAGGACGGTTAGGTTTTGGTTTTTTTTATGTTGGGGATTTATTGAGTTGCGATTGCTAAGAATACGGGTGATTTCATTCTGGATAGATTGCTTTAAGTCATCAAGTGAAATCACGCCTGCGGCCATTGAGTTGGTGTGGGTGGTATAAACGGACTCTTGAAAGCGCTCGAATAAAGCTGCTTTTAGCACCAGGTTTTCTCCTTAGCAGTCTGCTGAACTTGTCAGTTAGTATACTTGATAATCAAGTCGCTCAGCAATCAATGAAGAGGGCATGCTGCTAAAGCTTATCTCTTTATTTAAAGTAGCTGGCTACTTTGGAAATAAAATCACCTTTTGGTTTATTCGTTGCTTGGTCTTTATTAGATGAAGCAGTGATGCAGCTTTCAAAGGAAAATAAATATAAAAAGTGATCGAGCTCAGATGCATCTGTATTTTGTATGGGCGCAACACCCATTTCTTTTACCTCAGCCCGAAAAGTAGGCACTAGAACAGGGCTTTCCACCCAATGCGATCGTAAAAATCTCACACTTTCATACGTATCCACAGATTGCACATCGACAGCTTCTCCTGTCTGTTTATCCACTTCCAAAAAAACATAGATATTAAAAGTTAGAGGTTCGTTATGCAGTAATTTCGCGAGGTAGTCATCGAAGTAATTCAGAATATCTTCTGTTGCATCACTGGTATTATACAAAAATTCAATACCCACTTTTTTGTCATACCCTAAACCAGCTTCAGTCTCGATACAATCAGCATAGTTTTTGATATAAAAGCCTACATAAGTCTCATTTTGATATTCAAATTGCACAATGTTTTCTGAATAATCGAGTTTAGGAGGCTTTGTTTTCAAATCTTTTTTGATTTGAGCAACATAGAAAGTTTTATAAAGTTCTTTTTCAAATTCAGGTATCACCAAGACAACCGTACGGCGTTTTGGTGGCCTAGAAGTTTTTAAACCTGACCTTCCTCGCATTAATTCCCCCTAAGCGACATCAAATCAGCGCTAACGTCGATTCATTGTGCTGATAATACGATGAACTATACTACCTGTCGCAGGTAATTTACTCTCAAATGTATATTTATGACCAATGATTAACAGCCAATAGGCACCTTCGGTACGCAGCAATTCCTGCTTCAATACTTTCGCATCTTCAATGAGGACACTGGCCCTAACCTCGTATTGTTCCTCAGAGCCTGATTGCTTTCTAAAACTTTTAATTTCAATGGACTGAAAGTGAGTGGTAGCGGTTGACACATTACAAATATTTCTTAGATTTAAAACACTTGCATCGTAACGTAAAAATAATGATATGGGATCCAACTCCATTTCAACCCACTGCTCACTTTGCGAGTGATAATCATTCTTGGGGACAAAAGATTTCTTAGGCATAAAATACGTGACATAGCTTTTATCCATGCCATCTAAACCCTTTTTTTCTTCAATACCAACAGGTCCACGTCCTTCGATAATGGTACCTTCTGTGTTTTTGAATACTGTGCAGATTAAGCGATTGCCGTCTTGGGGTTTGGAGTCAAAGGCTGAAGCGATGTTTTGGAGCTGCTCACGATCGATATCATCATAGTTAGTGCTGGCGCTTGGGCTTGTCACATAAACCTCTATCATTCATCCTTAAGTATTGAATAGACTATCAACTCTCTTCAAGCTTAGCAATACCCCGACTCACTAGAAACCAGGCCACAGCCATGATA
The DNA here is from genome assembly GCA_964465995.1 of uncultured Coxiellaceae bacterium. Taxonomy (GTDB): domain Bacteria; phylum Pseudomonadota; class Gammaproteobacteria; order Coxiellales; family Coxiellaceae; genus CAYXLV01. The sequence continues at coordinate 10,918 of CAYXLV010000026.1, forward strand.
GCCTAAGATCAATTTGTATGGTCACAGGTTGGATTGAAAATTAATGCAGCACCATCAATACCACCGCGAAGCTCGGGTCACAGTTCTAGATTTTGCATCACAAAAAAAATTCTTAATTAATAACTGCCAATATAAAGTTGCCGGTAAAATTCATAAAGGCCTTGCAATCAATATTGCATCTAATTTGATCGACACTACCACTTTAATTCCTTATCAAAGTCAACTTAGCAAGTTTAATAGCAAGCATGCTTGCGCGCATTATCAGTTTGATGCACAGCCCAATATCGAGGCGGAAATTGTCAACCTGATGCTGCAAAATTTTCGTGATCTTGGTGAGATAAATGAATACACTTTTTTAGCAGATTACAGCCGAGCGGCGCCACTGGAAAAGTTAGTTGAACATAAGCGCTTTAGCAATATCACCAATATTCGTCACTTTGCATTGACTGCTGATATTAAGCAAAAAGCGCATCAAGACGCTTATGTGCATCACTATTATTACCTAATCATAGACTTTGGATTAGTTGAGGTGGAACGTTTTGCTGAATCGCCAAACCAAGGTAGCTTTCTTGATGCAGAGCTTGGCAGTTTGAGTCACTATGACCAGGAAATAAAATCATGATCAGCCATCAATTAACAACCCAACAAGACATTGATCGCTTAGGCCTGGCAATACAGTTTACTGATAATAATTTAGTGTATCTTGATTTCCCCAACATCAAAGGCCCTGGACCAAACGCAGATATCACCACCCCCGAAATTAACGCGTTAAAAGAAGCTTTTCGCGCTAGCTTACCGCTGTACCAGCTTGATTACCCTACTCCGCAAGGTTATCGTCTTAATTATGGGACAATGAATTACCAAAAAAGTAATTTTGGTTTTTTTTTAGAGCCCTGTATTGAAACCACTGATTTAATACGAGCTGCTCGCGGCACGGTTAATTTGCCAACAATTTTCAAAGAAGTTCACTTAAAGCATTTACGATTCAGCTCTGAGCAGCTGACCTTTAAACGCACCATGATATTTTATGAGGCTAAAGTTGTTTACTATCAAATGATAAAACAACTCGCCAACAATATGCCTGCTTCACTTTACTTAAGTTTGTTTTGCAATGAATTTGAAATAATAGGGTTTGATGCTAAAAATGCCTCATCAATGGCGAGCTATAAAATGATTACCCCGCATGTTGAATACAATCGTTAAATTAAGCATTGCTACTATTTTTTCTCGATGTAATAC
>CAYXLV010000027.1:0-12136 GCA_964465995.1 uncultured Coxiellaceae bacterium
GGTTGCCCCCACTAGCACCTGAAGCTAGCGTGTCTACCAATTTCACCACCTCGGCGCAATGCCTCGACACTTTAACGAGCAGTTTTGGTGTTGTCAATTAGAGCACAGCGGTTTATGAGTGTGCAGTTTTTTTACATGGCGTGTTTGCGAAAAGCGTTGATGGATGAGCCTGGTCTAAATTTGCCAGTCAATTTCGCTACGGCCCGCGCTTTTTAAAATCGCATTTGCTTTAGAAAAATGCCGGCAGCCAAGAAAGCCTCGATGTGCAGACAGTGGGGAAGGGTGAGGTGCTTTTAAAATATAATGTTTTGATGTGTCAATGTTTTCGCCTTTGCGTTGCGCGTATGAACCCCAAAGCAAAAATACAATTGGGGTTGAGTGCTGATTTAAACTTTCAATCACTTTGTCGGTAAATTGTTGCCAACCAATATTGGCATGTGATTGTGGCTTATTTTTTTCAACGGTTAACACGGCATTCAGTAATAACACGCCTTGCTTTGCCCATTTTTCTAAACAGCCATGATTGGGAATAGCAAAACCGATATCGTCATGCAATTCCTTATAAATATTTTTCAGTGAGGGCGGTGCTGGTACACCAGGTTTGACGGAGAACGACAGCCCATGTGCTTGGCCAGGATTATGGTAAGGATCTTGACCGATGATCACGACTTTGACATCCGCAAATGGCGTGAGTTTTATCGCGTTGAATATGTCAGGTTGCGGCGGATAAACTTGTTTGCCAGCTGCTCGTTCTTGTTTGACAAAATGCATAATACTTTTAAAGTAATCTTTTTCTTTCTCGTGGCTTAAAATATTTTTCCAAGTGGTTGCATCTGACATGGTTTGTATCCATCCTTGTTATCCAATCACGGTAATAGCTCTATAAAAGCCATCGTGTTGTAAACGATTAAATAATGCATCTGATTCGCCAACGCCTTTTAGCGGGCCAATTTGCACACGATAAATTGGTTTATTGTGGTATTCACCGCGGCTAATTCGAACAGATTTTTGCGTGTATTGTTGCAAGCGAATTTTTAATTTTTCAGCGTGTGTGTATTTGCTAAAGGCACCAACTTGTAAATATAAATGCGGTGAATGTGCTAATTGTGGAGGTGCTTGCAGATCAGGGTGACGCGTATCAATTGCTGCGACATCAACCATTGCTGTGCCTTTGCGCATATAACCGAGTTTTTTGGCAGCCGCCCAGGACAGATCAATAATTCGATTTGGTGCAAAAGGCCCGCGATCGTTAACTCGAACCACAATGGAGCGGCCATTTTCTAAGTTGGTTACTCGAACATAACTGGGTATGGGCAACTCCGGACTGGCGGCAGTCATTTTAAACATATCGTAAGGCTCGCGACTGGAAGTCAGTTTGCCATTAAATTTTGTGCCATACCAAGAAGCGATGCCACGTTTGTTATAACCTTTTGCCGTTTTTAAAACGTGATAACGCTTACCATAAACTGTGTAAGAAGTTGGGTTGCCATAGCGGCTTTTCGGTTCGTATTTTGGTTTGGCATTTGGAATAGTGGAGACATCAATGGCGCGTTTGGGTGGACCATCTTTGGAGACGGTGGTGCTGCAGCCGCTCAGTAGACTTAAGGTGAGGCAGGTATAAACAATCCAAGTATTGCGAATAAGGTTCCAATTCATGCCGCTATACTAGCGAATTGTTTATTTGGAAACAATCTAAGAATCCATTAAAATTACATCAATTTTAGACTTTGTTAGGATTTAAAAATGAACAAATCGGAATGGATTTATGGTTATCATGCACTGCGTGCCGCGTTAGAAACTCACCCTGAATGCCTTAGTCAAATTTATTTACAAAGCCAACGCAATGATGATCGATCGAAGTTTGTGCAACAAAAAGCCAAAGATCACGATATTCCCATCCAACTCCTGTCTCGAAAAGCGCTTACTGATTTACTCGAACAAAATGTTCCACATCAAGGCATGATTGCTGCTTGCACAAAGCGTATGCAATATACGGAAGCAGACTTAGAAGAATTAATTAGCATTGGTGAAAGACCATTAATGATTTTAATTTTAGATGGCATTCAAGATCCGCATAATTTAGGAGCTATTTTACGCACCGCTTATGGAATGGGGGTGCACGTGGTGATTGCGCCTAAAGACAAAGCGGTTGGTCTCACTGCAAGCGCACGTAAAGTCGCCAGTGGTGCTGCTGAAATGATTCCATTTGTACAAGTCACTAATCTTGCGCGGACCATGCGTATGTTGCAAGAAAATGAAGTATGGATTGTTGGTGCTGATGCCGAAGCAGAAACCCAGCTGATGCAAGTCGATTTAACGGGCAATGTTGCGGTGGTGATGGGGGGCGAAGAAAAAGGCATGCGTCGCTTAACTGAAAAACATTGTGACTTTTTAGCAAAAATACCGATGGTCGGCGCCATCGGTAGTTTAAACGTTTCCGTGGCGACCGGCATGGTATTGTATGAAATTTTAAGGCAACGCGCTTAAAAACTTTGGCGACAAGGTCGTACTGGATCGGCAAAGCTTAGGGTGTTGTCGTTCGGGTTATAAATAATATTTTTACATTCACCCGCTGGCAGAGAACTTGGATTATCAATCATGCCACACAAACCGGTTGTGGTGGTCATTTTAGTAAATCGCGAGAGCGAGTCACCGGATCGATAAATGCTGGTGATACCGGATTGTCCCCAGAGTTTTTGTTCTTCAGAATTGAGTTGTAAGGTACCGGAAAATTTATTGAGACATAAACAAGCGATTTTTTCGCCATGAGGAAGGGAGTCGCAGTCGCCGACAGATGCTAGTCCAGTAATCCCAAATAGCATCAGCAAGCTGAAGACGGTCATTTTTAGATGTTGGAGCATGGTTTTTTCCTATGGTTGTGGCGCCAACGTTATTATAGTAAATGGTGATTTTGATGGGCTGAAGGGGCTTATCTTATAGGATTATCAGCTCTGAGAGGCATCGTCACTGCGCGACGACGAGAGGCACTGTCATTGCGCGACAACGAGAGGCACTGTCATTGCACGACGACGAGAGACACTGTCATTGCGCGACTAGATCGCGCAATCCAAAGTACGTTAGTGGATCCCGCTGTTAAACAGCGCGACGACGGGAGAGAGGAGGTGCAACCACTGAGAGACTTAACCGCGCAATAACAGCATTTCGTCAATCAATCCGACGACAGTTTGATAAAAGCAAATGGCCGAATCGCCTCATCCGTTTCAGTTTGTTGTTGCTCGATAAGCGCTTGCTCTTGTTTCTGAACCTGATCAAAAAAAGCTTTTAATTTTTTTAACACTTTTTTAATATCATCCGCTTGATGCGGAAGTTGCTTACGGCTTAGGCTGCTATGTATTGCTAGCTGCGCTTTGTAAGTTAGATAACTAGTAAACGTCACATCGCCTTTTTTTACTTTAGGAAGCTCAACACTCAAATTGGTAAAACGATCAAGCAATTCAGACAGCGGCTCTGGATCATTAATTTCTTTAATTTCAATATCTGATAACGCTTGGTCCTGTTGAGTGAGCTGCTCAACCAACTGCTGTTTCCACAAGCTAAGCTGCTCTTCCCATTGCGTGATATGCTCGTTTGTCAGCGTATCGAGTTTATTTTGAATATTTTCAACATCTGCCAATGTGAATTTATCAATTTGCTTTTTGGGTAATGCTTTGGCTTCTGCATGTGGCGCGCGTTTGCCTTTAAACACATCCTCTTTACTAATATTCAGTTCCATTTGCATCCGGCTAATACGCGCATAAGCTGACATTTTTTGTTTGAAAAAATGCCCAAACGGCCCAGCCAGTGCTTCAGCAACTTGTGTATCCGACAGTATGGTAAATGGTGAAGATTCCTCTGCATTAGCTTGCAGCATATCTTTTACAGAGGTGCTGTGTTTGACAGCAATATTAGCCAGTATTTTCCAATCACTAAAAATAATGCGTGCACTGGTATCAATAAAGTGATCTTGTTTTTTATCTGTCATGCTGAAGTACCTCGTATTTTGTTTGATAGTTGTTGCACCGATTGCTGCAATGCATCTAAAGCAGATTGCGTGTAAGGATTAAAACGCTGCAAATCTAAAAACAATTCCCAAGTATCATTGCAGGTCTGCTCAACAATACTCATCAACTTTTCAAAACCAAGCGTATCAATGGCTGTAGACTGCAGTCCCATATCATGCAAAGCGCGGCCAAGAAAATGGGTAATACCTTGGGAAAAAGCCGCTTCTCGATCATGCTCTGCTGGTGTTTGCTCGATAATATGCATATTTTTTTGCGTAAAAAAATCATACCAGTCAGAGTAACACTGCTGCGTGTCTCGCACTGAATGCATCATTATTTTCAAAGGTTGCTGGCTATCATTAATGGCAAATGAGTCTGGACCAAACAATGGATGGGTTGCAATGATGCCAATATGATCGGGAAGATATTGTTGCATCACCGTAACCGGATGAACTTTTACGGAACAAACATCAATAATGGTAGCGTGAGGATTAACGGTGCTTGCGATTTCTTGAATGGTTGCTGCAAATTGGCGAATCGGTACCGCGATAAAAATAACCTTTTCTTGCAATAAGACGTCTTGGCTAACAATAGTCACTGACTCAGTAGGTGGGATTGGTGCGGCATCATAAACGCGGATCGTAAAATCATCTTGCAGTAATCGTGCTAGTGTTTTACCAAATCGTCCAAATCCAAAAATGCCAACACTTTGCATCATTTAAATCCTAAGCGTGTGCTTTGCGAATAAAAAATTACTCAGTGCCATGTTGTTGCTCCTGAATCGCCAAACATTCTTGCATAATGCATTTAAAAATCGCAGCAACTGCGGTAGCGCTGAGGGGGCCGGTATTGTGTTCGCTAATGCGTCGTAAAATTTCTGCTTCACGCTCTGGGCGATGAAACTCAGTCAGTTCGCCGGCATTAGCATTGGCGATTTTTACTTTCGCAACCTCTAATGCGAGTTTAGCGCGGTTATTTAAAAGATCGTGAATTTGGTAATCGATAGCATCAATTTTTTTCCGCAGTAAGTTAAGTTGTTCTTGTTCATTTTGCATGGCAGTTACCTGTGGCGTCGGTCAATGACCGCTTGGCTAAGTTGCTCTAAAACCGCTGCAGTTTCTTGCCAATCGATACAAGCATCGGTAATGCTTTGGCCATAGGTTAATTCAGTGTCAGGTTTAACAGCCTGGTTGCCAGCGACTAAATTGCTTTCAATCATTAAACCGCTAATGGCCATATTGCCTTCGCGCATGGCATTGCATAAGTAGTCGATCACATTTTTTTGCTTGCGGTAATCTTTATTGCTATTACCATGACTGCAGTCAATCATCAATTGCGAATGCAGTTTAGTCTGTTCAAGTAAGTTTGCTGTTGCGGTAATAGTGTCTAAGTCATAATTTGGGCCGGTGCTACCGCCACGTAAAATAACATGACAGTCAGGATTGCCATCAGTGGTGACGATAGCGGCAATACCTTGTTTAGTAACACCGAGAAAGTGATGCGGTTTTAATGCAGCATAAACTGCATCAACGGCAACTTTAATATTGCCATCGGTATTGTTTTTAAAACCCACCGGCATCGATAAACCAGAAGCTAATTGGCGATGAATTTGACTTTGAGTGGTGCGTGCGCCAATTGCAGCCCAAGCAATTAAATCAGAAATATATTGTGGAATAGTGGTATCAAGAAATTCAGTGGCGGTGGGTAATTCAAGTTGGTTAATATCGAGTAACAGTTGGCGTGCGATTTTTAAACCTTGGTTAATTTCAAAACTATCATTTAAATGCGGATCGTTAATTAAACCTTTCCAGCCAACCGTGGTGCGTGGCTTTTCAAAATAAACTCGCATAATAATGCAAAGTTGTTGTTGATATTTATCGGCGAGCACTTTTAATTTTTTTGCATATTCCATTGCTGCAGCGGTGTCGTGAATAGAGCAGGGACCAACAATCACTAATAACCGATCGTCTTTACCATGAATAATATCGGCAGCTACTTTGCGTGCATCAATAACAACTTGACTAACTTTTTCAGAGAGAGGAATTTCTTCGGCGAGGTATTCAGGAGAGATAAGTGGACGGAGGTCTTTAACGCGTAAATTATCAGTGCTATGCATGGTGGTTTTTCTCTGTAAGATGTTGATCTATCTTAATGATATTATGTGAATTTTTTAATAATATCGTAAAAGAAAATCTCGATCAACCACTATTTATTTAAAAAATCTCATGCTAGTCTATGGCTCTTTATTTTTTGAGACAGGAAATCCAGAATGAATCTAAAACGACTTTTATTGTGTGGGACTGTAATTTCAGGCAGTTTATTAGCGGGTTGTGCGGTACGTTCGGTGGGTGGCCCGCCGCCTGCAGATTTACCTTATTATGTTTGTACTGCCCATAACCACCGAACTGATCAATATTTCCTTGGTCGAGATCGTCTTTCTCCTCGGTTAGCACGCCAACGTGCATTAATGCATTGCCGTGGTGGTGCCTTTCCTAAGTTTTGTTTAATTTCTTGGCGGCGTCCTTGTTTTTATTCAAATAACAAACGCCGGCGGATGTATGTTTGCCAGGTGCGTAATTTAAAAACAAACCGCATTTATTTTGGACGCAGTCCCAGTCGTTTACGTGCGATAAGTCGTGCACGTATGCATTGTCAAAAAGGTTCTTTTGGTCAGCGTTGCAGTGTGCATACGCAGTGTCTCTGGAAAAAATAAAGTTGTTTGATGAAAATAATTACCCCGCAGCAAAGTTTGCAACCTGCTGCGGGATAATAGCTTTTTAAATGAACGGGTCAGGCTCGAGTAAACACAAGGTTTTTTTCACTCGAGAGTTTTCGGTTGAATCGGTAGTTAGCTTCATTGAACGTTTGAATACCAGTCATATCGTCAATCCGGTTTAGCATAATAAATCTTGTCATCATGCCACGCGCACGTTTGGCTTGAATGCCAATGGTTTTAAATTGGCCGTTTTTCTTTTCTTTAAATTCAACTTGAATCAGCTCAGCGTTGAGTTTTTTAGGTGCAATGGCTTTAAAATATTCGGTTGAAGCAAGATTAATAATGCATTGATTTTTATGTTGGCTGATAGCTGTATTTAAAGCAGTGGTAATGCGATCATCCCAAAATTCATAGAGATTATCACCGCGTGGGTTTTTCAGTGGCGTTTTCATTTCTAGGCGGTAGGCTTGGATTAAGTCCAGTGGTCTTAAATAGCCATAAAGCCCCGATAAAATCAGTAAATGCTTTTGCAAAAATTTCAAATCATTCTTATTAAAATCATCGATATTCAAGCTTTGGTAAGCATCACCTCTAAAAGCAAATACAGCTGGCATCGCATTAGCTGGTGTGAACTGTTTAGGATTAAAGCTTTTATAACGTTGATGATTGAGCTTGGCTAAAGTAGGGCTAATAGACATTAATTTTTCAAGTTTTGATGCAGGCAGTTTTTTTAGCTCAGCAATCAGTAATTGAATATCCGCCAGCGTTTGTGGTTTTGTTAGCTCGCACTCCGGTAACGCTTGGTCAAAACTTTGTTTTTTAGCAGGTGATAATAAAACTAACATAAGCTCCCTTAACTATTATTTGGAAAAATCATGACATTGGTAGCGCAGTAGGCCGGCGCTGATCATCAATAGCAACCCAACGCAAAGTCCAACCATTAGATTGGCAGTGCTAAGATCCGTGGCATACTGTGGATGATGCACAGTAAACAATAATGGTGTGCTATTGCCCTTTAATAAACCGTACAGAGTAAATTGCATTTCATTCCATACATTCAGCACATTAACAAAGTGACTGCGAACAAAATTAGTAAAGTAATGATGTTGAGTGAAAAATAATTCCATGATGATGATAAAGATAATGGGTACGGTCGCGCGCAAAAAAGGTGCTTTTTTAGAATACGCGGAACACAGCATAAACCAACCGGCAATTGGTAAGATCCACATGGCTTGTTTCAGTAGGCTAATGAGTAGCACGCCCCAGCTATAGAGTGAGCCAAGTGGTTGCCACAGCGCTGCAACAGAACCCAAATGAAAGAGCGATACGGCAACACTTAATAGCATTAAAAAAACAAGATTAGTACCAATCACACACAGCCAAGTAATCAATGGCGCTAACAATAGGCCGGTGATAGCTTTAGCAGCAATAATTTGGGTTTGTGAAATTGGCATTGATGCCCAAAATAAAACGCTGCCATTTTTGCGGTCGTCGTACAAGCAACTAATAAAGTAATAAAGCGCTATTACCCACAGCACCAGAATAAATGGAAAGCTAGTTCCATAGAGTAAAATAGCAATCCCATGTGCCGTTAAATTGCTGATCACGCCTTGGGGTAATCCTTGCGTGCTAGCGTTTGCAGATGCCGCTACAAATATAATCGTGCACAGCACAACAAAGTTGAGCAGGGCACCAATAATAATAGGTATATATAAAAAAGTACTTTTGTATTCCCAAAATTCACGACGGCATAAAGTAAATAGCGCTTTCATGATTTTTCTCCTGACACTTTTGCAACGAAGACATCACTAATGCTAGGTGCTGTGATTTCACCAAGTTGCTGCAAGGTATTTTTGTCGGTGTTTTCGAATAAAAATTTAGTTTGCCCAAATTGTTGTTCTTCATGAATAGGATTGAGTTGTCGGCAGGCGTTAATATTGTCAGATTTCGCTGTCACATATGTGTAGCGTTCACTAAATGCTTGCATAGATTCATTTAAGATAACATTGCCTTTGTCTAGCATAATTAAATTTGTTAATAAGCTTTCAACTTCTTCAACTTGGTGGGTGGCGATGATAATGGTGCGGTTTTCATTAAAGTAGTCATTTAATAAGTTTTGATAGAAAGTTTTGCGATAAATAATATCCAAGCCTAGGGTGGGTTCATCAAGCACTAAGATATCCGCATCAATCGCCATCACCAGTGCTAAATGCAATTGTGCAATCATACCTTTTGATAAGGTGCGCACTTTACTGTTTTGGTTGATTTTAGTCCGCGCTAAAAATTCATGGGCTTTGTCCGGATTAAATTTAGGGTGTACGCCGTTAACAAATTCGATCGCATTGTTCACTTTCAGCCAAGGCGGCAGAATTGCAACATCAGCGATAAAGCTTACGTTTTGCATCAACTTGCTGCGTTTTTTACGAGGATTTAAGCCTAACACTGCAAGATTGCCTTGATAGCTTGTCAGTCCAAGCATGGCTTTTAATAGCGTGGTTTTGCCAGCACCATTTGGTCCAAATAAACCAACAATTTGCCCGCGCGCAATGTTTAAGTTGATATTATCGAGAGCGGCTAGGCGACCATATTTTTTAGTCAGTTGGTCTGCGTGAATGACGTTACTCATGCGTTAACTCCTCAATATTTAAACCAAGTCGTTTTATTTTTTCTAAAATTAATGGCCATTCGGCGTCAAGGAAATGATTTTTTTCGGATTCCAATAATCGTTGTCGTGCACCGATTTTAACAAACATGCCAAGCCCGCGTTGCTTTTCAATAATGTCATCATCCACTAACGCTTGGTAAGCTTTGGAAACGGTCATGGGGTTAATTTGATAATCCGTACAGACTTTACGGATCGAGGGAATGGCATCACCTTCATTAATGTCGCCATCCATAATAGCAGCAGCAATTTTTTCTTTTAATTGTTGATAAATCGGTTGCTTGTCATTCCACTGCATCATGCTCGTCACTTTACACTAAAAAAAGGGAGGCGTCCCTGCCTGTCGGTAATCTACACAATAACCTCTTCTAAGAAGAGGGGCGGGGCCCCAGCACCCGAAGATGCCAAGACCCCAACACACGCCAGCAATCTAATCTACTCAGTTTTAAAAACCGGTGTAATATATCACCGTAACACCAGGGCACTATACCACCCGCTTTTAGCAACATCAAGCTTTATTAATGCCTAAAAATTACACAGATGACTTAGCGTTGCTGCTTGGGGTGACCAGTGATCCCGTATTGAAACACGATTTTTTTGTGCGGTATATTTTGGCGCTTATTTTTAAACAAGGAGTGCTTATGCTGAAAAAGTTTTTTGTTTTTCGCATCCGTGAGCAGGGACGAGAACATGATTATGGGCTGGATGCATTGCATAGTGCAACACGCCAGAAAATGGCAGGTTTTTTTTATGACTATTATGGTTTGGCAGAAAAATATCACGCGGTTACTGAAAAAAGTGGTGGCGAATATTTTGAAGCATTATTACAAGCGGTGCGCGGCGGTGATCAACAAGCAAAAAGAAAAACTTTACAAGTCATGACTGAAAAAAAACGGCTGCAAGATAATCAATCCTGGTACACACATCATATTGAAGTTTTTAATCAGCTGCAGTTTTGGAAAAAGTTAGCTGATGAGCGACCACAGCAGCGCCAGCGTTTGCAACAACTTTGTCAGTGGTGGTTTGCGCAAAGCCGTTTTGCAGGATACAGCAGCTACGGATTATTAATGGCAGCCAAATATTTAAATTTATTTCAATCATATATTGAATACGCCACGGTGGAATTTGATGGCGATAAAGCAAAGCTACCGAAAAAAATTCGTCATCAATATGCAAAATACCTTAAGCAGATGCAAAGCCATTTATTAGATGAAAAAAAACAGCTACAGCAAGCGATGTTAAGTCGATTGCAAGTGGCGGAGCGAAATTATGATTTGCAGTGTGACGATGTGGTATGGCAGACCATTCGTGAGCTTCAACAATTACAGTTTGTTAAACAAAATATGCAGCTACCATCACCGAAGCGAGGGCTGAATCAAACAGCGTTTCAATTTTTTCATCGCTATATTACTACTCAAAATAACGCAACAGCTAAACAAGAGCTATGCAAATTGACTTGGCTGCAAAAAAGCAGTGCTTGGCTTAAAACAGCAACGTTAAATTATCGGGGGCGGCAGTATCAAATTCCCGCACATATCCAACCTGATATACCCAGTTTGCCAATAAAACTCCCAACGTGGTTGCAAAAGTGGTTTCAAGGCACGTATACCAGGCATGCGCTTTTTAGAAATGACAATGCGCAAAATTTACTAGCCTACCTAAAAATAATGCCGCTTGCTGAAAAAATAAAGATTGCTGGCGCGAAAACAATTATGGATATCGGTCAGCTAAAATCATACGCCACAGTGCATCAACTCATTCAAGCAGAGTTACAGCGTCTAACAACCATCAGGCCCGCACTATCTACTTTTTGGCATGCAAAAGCCATTAAGGTGATCGATAAGTATCAGTCGTTTTTAAAGTTAGCGGCTGTAAAAATGCTGAAAGATTATATTAGTTGTCTAGAGGTGCTGTATAAAGCGATTGCAACCAAAAAATTTGCAGATGATCAGCATGCAGTGACCGATTTTCATTTGCTGCTAGATAATGCTGAAGATTGGGCGAGGCGTTATCAACTCAATCAGCGGGTAGTCAACCAAATTAAATCGCTTTACTTCCCAAAATCAGCACCAGAAAATATCGTTAACAATAATACAACTGAAATACTGCTTAAAAGTTCAGAAAAGCTGCTGCAAGATAAAGCGGTAGATATTCATACGGTCAAAGCATTGTTAGAAACATACATGCAAGTCAGCAGAATGAAGGGAGCCGATCAACCGATCCCGGATGACCTTTTGCTGATTAAGCTTAATCTGCAAAAAATTCAAGATAACTTGCCGAGTAGATTGACGCAGTTAATGAGCATCAACCCATTTTTGCATGCGCCAGTCGCAAGTATTGCTTTATTTCAACAAATGACAACGTATTGTGAGATCTGGCAGCGGTTAAGCCAAGCAGATACTTTTGATTACTACCAACAGCTGCGCGCGTATTGTTTTAAATTGCTTGGCTACATGGTGGCAACTGATATCAATATTATTTTAAACCATCATTCTGATATTTTTACTAGTGCCATAAATTTTATGGCAAATTATGGTGATCCCTTTGTTAAAGAAAATGCGAACTCTGTTGTAACGCTGTTGCAAAGCAAAACCATTAATATCAAGCTTATTGAAACCTACTTATCCACTACGTTGCGCGCTTTGCAAGCCTGTCTGCCTGAGCCAGAACGTTATCATCATTTCTTTCAACCAAATACCAATCAGCACACTGAACTTAGTCAAGCGCAATCAACTTTTAAGGAGAGCTATCAATGCT